>NZ_JBDMZG010000207.1:0-5742 GCF_039769035.1 Pacificibacter sp. | reverse complement strand
GTAAAAATTCCGTTGTAATTGAAAAAAAACCTAGCAAATTCGCACCTAGAGGTAACTTTAGTAGACCTGCTAGTGTTAGGTCAAAACAGATTGATAGCATCTGTATAAGTGCTGCCACATCTCTGTCTATTTCAGTCCCAAACCTGGCAAAGCGGTCCCAATAGTGGTCCTGTGATAAGTTATACCACTGTATTTGCTTGTTTTATTGGTAATTTAAGAGAGATATTGGTGTCCAGAAGAGGACGTCGAACTTTTAGTATTTATATTTAATTACAGATATTTATTTTGGTTCTAAAATATAAAAGCGGTCCTGATTTGTGCGTTACATCAGGGTGACTTTGTGGCTTGCACCCAAAACCGAACATTGACCGTGCCAATGCCTGAGGTCTGCTATGCTGACTTTGCCACTATTCGAAGATCGAGGACGAATGGCCGCTACGGGTTGCTTATGTGTCGTTGGTCAGAAAATCTCGCAGCTTCGCCGTGGATTGCGAGAGCGGAGCATTTTCCTTGCAGCACAAAAAGTAGGATTTCTTGGGGGTCAGGCCAACTTCACCAATTCTGACAAGCTTGCCGGACTGAAATTCAGTTTCAAGCAAGTCCGAATTTGCCAGAACGATGCCTTCGCCCTTGAGCGCCTTGCCGACCGAATGAACGTAGCTGTTGCACGGGATTGTTGACCATGCGGATATGTCGGCAAAACCCGTTTGCCTGAGCCAAATCTGCCAGTTGATCCAATCTGGTGTGAGGTTCGCGTATTCCAAAAGCGCGGGTTCATCGCCTGTCGGCGCGGCTCCATCAAACATTGCTGTGGTTTCCGCCAGTTTTGCAATCTCCGGCGTTGCAGCAGGTACCAGTTCGCCGCTTAGAAGGGTGATGGCGTCCCAGCCCGGCACCTTTCCGTCGCAATAGAGAATCGCAAGATCATGGGTTTCCGACAAAAGCTCGGCTGTGCTGTCAGTTGTCGACACGCTGACATTGCAGGAGGCATCGCTCAGCGAGAATTCCTTGAGTTGCCCATAGAGCCAGAACATCGAGACCGCCGCATTCGCCGCAATGCGCACCACGGGCTGCTCCGGGGCTTTGACCTTGTCGATGGCGCGTTCAAGGAAATCGAGCGCAATTTCGACATCCGCTGCCAGACTGGTGCCTGCTTCGGTGATCTGCAAGGCACGCCCATCGCGGGAAAAAAGTGGCGTTCCAAGCCATTCTTCGAACCGTTGTATGCGTTTGCTGACGGCGGCCTGCGTCACAAACAGCTCTTCTGCGGCACTGTTCAGGCTGCGATTGTTCGCGACCGCGTTGAAAAACAGCAGGCTGTCAAGCGGCGGTAGGGATTTGCGATATGATTTCATTCCTTGAGGTTATGTATTTGGCAGACAAATACTAGCGTTTTCTATTCCTGAGGAAAACATGAAGTATAGTCTTGTAGAGCCGATGGGAGGATAACGCATGTCCACAACTGATAAGCACCTGAAAGCGGGTTCTAGCAAGGAATGGAACTGGCATCCGGACCTGCCGGTTGCTGTCACACCGCTGTTTTCCTGGCCGCCGCAGCCTGTGGCTACGCTGCGCTGGTTTGCGACCAACTGGCTGCCGATGACCGAGTACCTGATCTATGCGCTGATGGCATGGGCTACATGGGCTTGGCTGGTGCCGCCACTGGAGCAGATGCAAACGCTGAGCTGGGGGTGGGTGTTGCAGCTTTGGGCGCGCAACCTGATCCTGATGATCATTTTTTCCCAAGGGCTGCACCTCTGGCTGTACGGGTGGAAAAAACAGGAGGACGATTACAAGTTCGACCGGCGTGGGCTGGCCAAGAATGCGCGCATCTTCCTGTGGAACGATCAATACTGGGACAATGTCACCTACACGCTTTTGTCAGGGGTGACGTTCTGGACGTTCTATGATGTGATTGTCTGGATGGGATATGCCAATGGCTGGGCCCGGATGATCACGGTTGAAAGCAATCCGATCTGGTTCTTCGTGCTCTTCCTGTTAATGCCCGTCTTTCAATCCTTCCATTTCTACTGGCTCCACCGCGCGCTGCACATCCCGTGGATCTACAAACGGGTACATTCGGTGCACCATCGCAGCGTTTCGATTGCGCCGTGGTCCGGCTTTTCGATGCATCCGATCGAACATATCGGCTATATGGGGCTGCTGCTGATCTTTCTTGTTGTTCCCGCGCACCCCATACATTTCATCTTCATGGGCTATTGGCTGGCGCTGGCGACGGCAACATCCCATGCCGGCTTCGAAAATCTGGTGCTGGGCGACAAGGCGCATCTAAAGATAGGGTCTTTCCACCACCAACTGCATCACCGCTACTTCGAATGCAATTACGGCAACCCGGAAATGCCGTGGGACAATTGGTTCGGCAGCTATCACGACGGCAGCCCGGAGGCGACGGAACGTGTGCGTGAAACCAAGAAACGGATGCACGGAAAATGAGTGTCTTGCTGTCCCCCGAAGAGGCTCGCGCCCTGATCTGGAACGCGCTGACCGGCAGCGGAACTTCACCAGAGAATGCCGAGTATTTCACCGACGCTATTCTGGATACCGAGCTGTCCGGCCTTGAGGGACATGGGTTTTACTGGCTGCAATATTACTGCACCCATCTGCGCAGCGGGAAGGTGGATGGCAAGGCCACCCCGCAGGTTGAGGTGCTCTCGGAATCCAGCTTTCGCGTGGACGCGCGGCACGGGTTCGCCCATCCCGCGATTGAGGCGGGGTTCAAACATCTGATCCCGGCGGCCAAGGCGCATGGGGTTGCGGCGATGGGTGTCTACAATTCCTACAACGCCGCCACTTTGGGGTTTCACACAGGCTACCTGGCGCGTGCAGGCCTTCTGGCACTGGGTGCCACCAATGCGGTGCCAAATCTGGCCCCTGTGGGCGGCAAGACCCCGATCATCGGCACCAACCCGATTTCCTATGCGGTTCCGGCACTGGGCGGCGAAATCGCCTTTCTGGTCGACCAATCCGCGACACAGGTGGCCTGGACGGCGGTGAAACGCGCCGCCGAGGCGGGCGAGCCGATCCAGCTGGGCTGGGCGCTGGATGCGGAGGGCGCGCCGACCACCGATGCGGAGGCCGGGCTTGCCGGGTCGATGGCGCCTGCGGGCGGGGTCAAAGGGTTCAGCATCGGGCTTCTGGTCGAGGTTCTTTGCGCCGCCCTCGCCGGGGGTAAATTGGGGCCGGATCAGGGGTCTTTCACTGACGACGACGGCACACCCATCGACAACGGCCAGTTCTTCGTGGCTTTTGATCCGGGTAAACTGTCTGGCGGCGGTTTTGATCAAACGATCACCAAACTTGTCACGTCGATCACCGAACAAGACGGTGCTCGCCTGCCAAACGCGCGGCGCGAGGCGAACAAGCGGCAACTCGCAGAACAGGGCATACCGATTGAGTCAGAGCTTTATGAAACGCTGAAAGGGTTCGCATGACCGAGGTGGAGTTGCGGGACTTCCTTGCCAAGCAAGGACTGGCGGACAACGGATCAGCGTTTCGCAAACTCAAAGGCGGCTATCTCAACAGCGTCTGGCGTGTTGATACCCCGGATGGGTGTCTGGTTGCCAAGGAGTTTGCCAAGCCCATGACCGGCACACTCTTTCCGAACCTCCCCGAAGATGAAGCAGAGGCCCTGCGCCGCCTTGCTGGGCTGGACGTTGCCCCTGATCTGGTCGGGTTCTGGCCAGACGCCTCGCTGCTTGTCTATGACTACGTCGAGGGGGACATGTGGGACGGCGACATGGCAAGTGTCGCGCGACTTCTTTTACGCAAGGAGGCCGCTGATCCGGCAGGATTTCGCACTGTCCCCCTCGACCCTAGGGACATCATTGCCGAAGGGGACGCCCTGTTTGCCCGCTGCATCTCGCCGCCAGATGTCATCCCACCACCACAGGCCAAGGTGCCGCCACCTCAAAGGCTCTCACTGATCCATACGGATATCGGCGTGAACCTCGTTGGCGCGGGGTCAGGCCTGCGCCTCATTGATTGGCAATGCCCCGCCACTGGCGATGTCTGCGAAGACATCTACAGCTTTCTTTCGCCCGCATTCCAAATCCTCGGGATGCGCACACCCCTGACCGACGCGCAGGTCCAAGACTTCTGGCAGGCCCACGGGCGCCCCGACCTTGAAGAGCGATACAACTTGCTGCGGCCCGCCTATGCTTGGCGTTTCGCCGGATATTGCGCATGGCGATCTGAGGTCTTGGAAGAAGCCGAAATCTGTGCCCGTTACCGCCGCGCGCTTGGCGAGGAACTGAGTTACATGGGGCAAAAGGCATGATTGTCGAGACCACAATCCACAGCTTCAGCCTCTGGCATCACTTCGCGCACAAGCCGGATTTTGACGCCATCGCCTTTGCCGAACTGGCAAGGTCAATGGGATTTCAGGGCATCAGCCTGTCACTGAACAACGAAAACTACCGTCATTTGGGTGGGCGTGAGCCTGAACGGATGGATCGCCTGCGCGCCTATCTGACAACCCACGAGATGAGTCTGGAGGTGGACACATCCGGCACGGCCCCCGCACATATGTCGGAAATGCTGAACGTCGCACATCGCATGGGTGCGACATCCCTGCGCACGTACACCCACCACGGCGGCGAGGTGAGGGAGATGATGCAAAACACGAGCGATAATCTGGCGGCGGTCATGCAAGAGGCCGCCGATTTGGATGTGATCATCGTGCTGGAAAACCACGAAGATTTCACCGGGCCGGAATTGGCGGAAATCGTCGAACGGGTGAGCCACCCCAATCTGAAAATCCTCTACGACTACGGCAATTCACAGATGGTTCTGGAAGACCCAATTGCAGCCCTCGACGCGGTGTTGCCCCATGTCTATTCCGTCCATTTTAAGGATCACGTGATGATCCGGGCCGAAGATGCGGGCCAGCTTACAGTTGCGGGCGTTCCGGTGGGCGACGGCTTCCTGCCCCTGACCGAATTGACCCGCCGCCTGCTGGATCAGGGGTTGCGGCGGTTCACGTATGAAAACGTCTGGGCCTACAGCGCACCCATTCAAGAGGGTCGCAAGGCGCTGAATGGTGTGAACCTGGGAGAGGGTGCATTTGCCTATCTCGATCCACCCTTTAGCCCGGCGCACGTCATATTGCAGCAATCCGCGTTCAGCCCGCAAATGCTCGTTGATCTTGAATTCCAAGCCCTGCACCGGGGGCATGAAGGCTTTCGGCGGGTTCTGAGAAAGCTCGGCACAAGCGGAGACTGGGATATCCGGGAAATCTGTTGACGCTATGGGCCAGCGGAATCGCCAGACGTCTCGATTTGGATGAAAAACACATCATCTGAAGGTCCGCTTGCAGATGTTACGTACTTTCGTTGACGCCGCAGCATTCGGAACTTTGGGCTCGAAGTAGCCGTTCGCTGCACTGTGCATCAATGGCCGCATTGGCTCGTTCTTCCTCCCCAAAAAAAATCAGTAGCCATCTCCCCCGCCCGACCACCCGCGAAGGGAAGCCGGGCGGGGGTATGTTTGGGGATCACAACGCCAGCTCTGTAGGCAGCCTGATGCTTGCGAGAATCTCCCGCTTCTGCGCATCACTGATACCTGCCGAGTAGAGCCCATAGGTGAGCTTATTGGCGGACCTTGCCGAGTGATGCCCGACGAGGGTTGCAGTGAAGTGCTCCGGAACCCCTGTGCGCTCGCACTGGGTGATGAACCACTTGCGAGTGCTGTGGAACACGGTCCCATGCAGCTCAGGGTGGAGGC
>NZ_JBDMZG010000040.1:0-14587 GCF_039769035.1 Pacificibacter sp. | reverse complement strand
CCCTGTTGTCCTTGGCAGATCTGCTGGCGATGTCCGCACCGGTTGGGTTGCTGTTGGGGCGTATCGCTAACTTTGTGAATGCAGAGCTTTGGGGCCGCCCGACGGATGTGCCTTGGGGTGTTATTTTCCCCGGAGATGCAGCTCAATCTTGTGCCACAGCCACGTCATACTGCGCACGCCACCCCTCTCAGCTGTACGAAGGAGCGCTGGAAGGTCTGTTGCTCGGCAGCTTGCTTTTGGTACTTGTTTGGCGCTTCAACGCGTTGAAAAAGCCAGGCATGATTGCAGGGCTATTCTTGGCAGGCTACGGCATTTCACGCTTTATCGTAGAATTCTTCCGCCAAGCCGATGCGCAATTTATCACACCTGAAACACCGCTGGGGCAGGTCTTTGTTGGCCTGTCGATGGGACAGCTTTTGTCCGTGCCGATGATTGCGTTCGGGGTCTTTCTTGTCGTGCGGGCCAAGCGCCATGCCTAAGACACACGCAACCCCAATGGCCGAGTTGTTGGCGCGGCGCATTTCCAAAACTGGCCCGATTTCCTTGGCGGAATACATGGCCGATTGCCTTTTGCACCCTGAGCACGGCTATTACACCACCCGCGACCCTTTGGGGGCGGAGGGCGATTTCACCACAGCGCCTGAAATCAGCCAGATGTTTGGCGAACTCATGGGGCTGTGCATGGCCCAAGCATGGATAGATCAAGGCCGCCCTGCCCCGTTCACACTGGCTGAACTAGGCCCCGGTCGCGGCACGTTGATGGCAGACATTTTGCGCGCGACCAAAGCTGTGCCCGAGTTTCACGCAGGGCTACAGATCACCTTGGTCGAGGCCTCGCCCACCTTGCAAGCCAAGCAACAGCAACGACTTGCAGGGTTCGACGTCAACTGGGTCAACACCGTGGCAGAGCTGCCTGATCAGCCGTTGTTCTTGATCGCAAACGAATTTTTCGACGCCCTGCCCATCCGCCAATTTGTGCGCGACGCAAAGGGATGGTGTGAAACGCAAGTGGGCCTTGTGGATAATGTGCTGACCTTGGGCCTGTCCCAGCCTGCCCCGATTGCACTGCTGGATCATCGCCTTGAGGACACTTCCGAAGGCGAAGTTGTTGAAATCTGCCCGTCGAGCGCGCCGATTATGGATGAGATCGCGCGCCGCATTGCTGTGAACGGTGGTGCTGCGATTGTGATCGACTATGGCGATTGGCGTGCACGTGGGGACACATTTCAGGCGCTGGAACGTCATGAAATGGTTGACCCTTTGGCACGACCGGGTGCCGCGGATCTGACCGCGCATGTGGATTTTGAGGCCTTGGCACGTGAGGCCGAAGCGGCTGGCGCAACCGCGTCCCGTATGGTGCCTCAAGGGGAGCTTTTGGCGCAGCTTGGAATTGTGCAACGCGCTGAAAAACTCAGCATGACGATGGATGAGGATGCCTTGAAATCCCACATTGCTGCATTTGAGAGGTTGACCAGCCCCGATAAAATGGGCTTGCTTTTCAAAGCCATTGCAATTGCGCCGAACGCCACTTTGTTGCCACCCGGATTTACGACCCCAGCATAGAGCCTAGCATGAAAGTCCAGTTTGATATGAACTTAGAAGTCATCACAGCCGAAGCTTTGGACGGCATTGACCACGGGTTTTTCACGCGCAAAGGCGGCGCGTCTTCTGGTGTTTATGCAGGGCTCAATTGCGGCTTTGGCTCAACCGATCAATCTGACATCGTGGCCATCAACCGCCGCCGCGTGGCAGCCGCCATGGGGGTCGATCAAACGCATCTGTGTGGCGTGCATCAAGTGCATTCGAACGATGTTGTACGCGTGACGGCACCGCTTTCTGGCGAGACACCGAAAGCGGATGCTTTGGTTACAAACCAACCCGGTTTGGCTTTGGCTATTCTAACGGCCGATTGCCAACCCGTTCTTTTTGCGGACAAAGAGGCGGGTGTTATTGGTGCGGCCCACGCCGGATGGCGCGGTGCGATTGACGGCATTTTGGAAAACACCGTGGACGAAATGGAAGCTTTGGGCGCCAAACGCGAGAATATTTCCGCCATCATCGGACCAAGCATTTCGCAAAGCGCCTATGAGGTTGGGCCAGAATTCTTGGACAGTTTCCTTGCCGCCGATCCTGAAAACGTGCGGTTTTTCACCAATGGGCAGGACGACCGTTATATGTTTGATCTGCCGTCTTTTGGGTTGGACAAACTGCGTGCGGCGGGTGTGGGTCATGCGGGATGGACGCGCCATTGCACCTATTCTGACCCAGATCGGTTCTATTCCTACCGCCGGTCTGTGCACAAAAAGGAAGCCGACTATGGTCGATTGCTGTCGACCATTCGTCTGTAATCCATGGTGTGAATTGGCATTGCTGCGCAGGGCATGCGGCCCCTTGCTGCGAGGTCTTTAGGCGTTTTGCGCCAAACGCGCTTCGAGCACGTCGAATGGAACGCCCGGTTCATCTTTCGCACCACGAATCACCAAAGAGGTTTTCACGCTCGCCACGTTGGGTGTGGACAGCAATTCTGACGTCAAAAAGGTTTGGAACGTCGACAGATCCGGCGCGACACATTTCAAAATGAAATCCACTTCGCCGTTGAGCATGTGGCATTCGCGCACGAGCGGCCATTCGCGGCACTTTTCTTCGAAAGCGGATAGATCCACCTCGGCTTGGCTTTGCAGACCCACCATGGCGTAAACTTGCACTTCAAACTGCAAGGCACGTGCATCCACCACCGCGTGATAGCCCGTGATGTAACCGCTGTCTTCAAGTGTGCGCACGCGGCGCAGACAGGGCGGCGCGGAAATCCCAACGCGTTTGGCCAATTCAACATTGGTCATACGCCCGTCAGCCTGCAATTCTGCCAAAATCTTGCGATCTATTTCATCAAGTTTATGGACAGCCATTCAATTCTCCGGACGTAGGGTAAACCAAGAACGTTTTGCAAATGCATTACAAAAGGCCCTGTGTGCGCAAGGATGTGTCTCATTTAGGGCGCATAAATTCAAGAACATTCCGCAAAGCAAATCCAAAAGCAGTGACTTTCCGCTCACAAATTGAGCGAAATATACGGACAGTTGATCAAGAGAATGCCTCGTGGGGTTTGCGTCCTTGAGACAGCGTGTCTATATCGAGTGCAACGAGATAAGACAACGCGAGGGACAGATATGTCTGAGACCAAACACACCAAAGTTCTGATCATCGGTTCTGGCCCTGCCGGCTACACAGCGGGCGTCTATGCCTCGCGTGCGATGCTGTCGCCGCTCTTGGTGCAAGGTATCGAGCCAGGCGGGCAATTGACCACGACCACGGAAGTGGAAAACTGGCCTGGCGAGAAAGAAATTCAAGGTCCAGAGCTGATGGTCAACATGCAAGAGCATGCCGAAGCCATGGGCTGTGAGATCAAGCAAGACATCATCACCAGCTTGGACACAACTGTGCGCCCATTTGTGGCCATGGGCGACAGCGGCACGACTTACACGGCCGATGCGGTGATTTTGGCGACTGGCGCGCGGGCAAAATGGCTTGGGCTTGAATCCGAGGAAAACTTCAAGGGTTTCGGCGTGTCCGCCTGTGCAACCTGTGACGGCTTTTTCTACCGCGGCATGGAGATCGTTGTGATCGGCGGCGGCAACACGGCTGTTGAAGAAGCGCTGTTCTTGACCAACTTCGCCTCAAAAGTGACGTTGATCCACCGCCGCGACAGCCTGCGTTGTGAGAAAATTCTTGAGCAGCGCCTGTTCAAGAACGAAAAGATCGAAGTGCTGTGGGATCACCAGCTTGACGAAGTCTACGGTGATGAGGCCCCAATGAAGGGCGTCAACGGTGTACGTGCGAAACACGTCAAAACCGGCGAGATCAAAGACATTCCCGCCAAAGGTGTTTTCGTTGCCATCGGCCACGCCCCTGCGAGCGAATTGGTGTCTGACGTTCTGGAAACGCACAATGGCGGCTATGTCAAAGTGACACCAGGGACGACAATGACCTCAATCCCCGGTATTTTCGCGGCTGGCGATTTGACCGACCACACATACCGCCAAGCTGTGACCTCGGCTGGCATGGGCTGTATGGCGGCGCTTGATGCAGAACGGTTCTTGGCCGAACAAGAAGACTAAGACGCTCACCAGTCGCGACAGATCCCAGTCACTTTGGGACTGCGACCTACGGGATGATCAGAACAACAAGGGGCGAATGCTGACGAGGCGTTCGCCCTTTTCCTATAAAAGCGCGACCTTTTACGGCTGACAGACATCGCCCCGCCACCGTTGCAATGCCGCAACGCCAAAAAATATCGAAAGTTCCCCCCAAATTAGCCTTTGCCTCGGCGCAAATTTATGCGATGCGTTCACGCGTGAACACACTTTGAGTCGCAGGACCCTATTTTGACAACTGCCAAAACCAAATTTGATGATGAAGACCAGCTCTTCAAACTCTTGCGCCAACTTGATTTGGCGTCGGATGCATCTCAGCGCACGATTGCAGCCGCGATCGGCGTGTCTTTGGGACGGCTCAATGCATTGATTAAGGACGCGACAGAAGCGGGTTTCATCAGCGTTTCAAACCGCAATGGCCCCGACAAACGTCAACGCTTTGCCTATTCACTGACTTCTCGTGGCGGCGCTGAAAAATCCCGCCTCACCGACCACTTTCTGGCGCGCAAACTTGCAGAATACAATTCTTTGCACGCGGAACTCACAGGCACCAACAGCAGCTTGGTTCCGCTCAAACACAGGACTTATCCGATGGAAAACAACCTCGCTCCTATTCCAGAGCTTTACGTCTCTTATGAGAGTGCACAAAAACTTAAAGTCGAAGCCGCTGATCTTGTCAGCTGGGATTTGACACCGCGCCAAATCTGCGACCTTGAGTTGTTGATGAACGGTGGTTTTAACCCTCTCAAAGGCTTCTTGACCCAAGAAGACTACGACGGTGTTGTTGAAAACATGCGCTTGGCGGATGGGTCTTTGTGGCCAATGCCAATCACTTTGGACGTGAACGAAGAATTCGCGGGCAAATTGGAAGTGGGCCAAGACATTGCGCTGCGCGACCAAGAGGGCGTGATCCTCGCGACCATGACTGTCACAGACAACTGGGAGCCAAACAAAGCGAATGAAGCTGTGAAAGTCTTCGGCGCTGACGACGATGCGCACCCTGCTGTGAACTACCTGCACAACCAAGCTGGCAAAATCTACTTGGGCGGTCCTGTGACTGGCATCCAACAGCCTGTGCACTACGATTTCCGCGCCCGCCGCGAAACACCAAACGAATTGCGCGCCTTCTTCCGCAAAATGGGCTGGCGTCGTGTTGTTGCGTTCCAAACACGCAACCCATTGCACCGTGCGCACCAAGAGCTGACATTCCGCGCAGCCAAAGAAGCGCAAGCGAACCTTTTGATCCACCCCGTTGTTGGCTTGACCAAACCAGGCGACGTGGACCACTTCACACGCGTACGCTGCTACGAGGCTGTGCTTGATAAATACCCATCATCCACAACATCTTTGTCATTGTTGAACTTGGCGATGCGTATGGCTGGCCCACGTGAAGCTGTTTGGCACGGTCTGATCCGCGCAAACCACGGCTGTACACACTTCATCGTTGGTCGCGACCACGCTGGACCTGGCTCCAACTCACAAGGCGAAGATTTCTACGGCCCATACGATGCGCAAGATTTGTTCCGCGAGCACGCAGAAGAAATGGGCATCGAAATGGTCGACTTCAAACACATGGTTTGGGTTGACGAGCGCGCACAATACGAAGCGATTGACGAGATCGAAGACAAAGACAACGTCACGATCCTCAACATCTCTGGCACAGAATTGCGCCGCCGCTTGGCAGAAGGCCTTGAGATCCCTGAGTGGTTCTCTTTCCCAGAAGTTGTGAAAGAATTGCGCCGCACAAAACCACCACGTGCGAAACAAGGCTTCACCGTCTTCTTCACGGGCTTCTCTGGCTCAGGCAAATCCACAATCGCCAACGCTTTGATGGTCAAATTGATGGAAATGGGCGGTCGTCCGGTGACTTTGCTCGATGGCGACATCGTGCGTAAAAACCTGTCTTCCGAGCTTGGCTTCTCCAAAGAGCACCGCGATCTGAACATCCGCCGCATCGGTTATGTTGCGTCTGAGATCACCAAAAACGGTGGTATCGCGATCTGTGCGCCGATCGCGCCTTACGCAACAACACGCCGCGCTGTGCGTGAAGATGTCGAAGCGTTTGGTGCCTTCGTTGAAGTGCACGTCGCCACATCCATCGAAGAGTGTGAAAAACGCGATCGCAAAGGTCTCTACAAACTGGCTCGCGAAGGCAAAATCAAAGAATTCACAGGGATTTCTGATCCTTATGACATTCCTGAATCACCTGAACTGCGCGTTGAAACTGTCGGTCACGACGTCGACAACTGCGCACACCAAGTGATCCTCAAACTGGAAAGCTTGGGCCTCATCGCCGGCAACTAAGCCGCCGCTGCAATTTTAACGACGCCTTTAAAGCGCCCTGATCATTTGATTGGGGCGCTTTTTTTGTGCTCCGATGCCCCTCAATCGGAACGCGTTGACACACTCACCGACGGCATGGTCAGTCGTAAGTCGTTCGAAACCACATTAGCCCATCCATGTGACGGCAACGATTTCAACGACTTGTGCGGTTCAAAAATCCATTTGAGCTTTAGAAAATCGCTCTAAAAACGCCACCAAATGAATACGAAAAGCCGCTAGACACACCAACGACAAGCGCAATACACATGAGAAGCAAGCGCTCATCGATCGCACCCTCGACCCGCTAGGAAACGCCCCTTGTCTCGCACAATTATATCATTGACCACGATCCCACCCCGCTTTGACAAGATCGGGAACACGCTGCACGACCTGTTAAATCAATCGCACCACATTGATGAAGTGCGTCTCAATCTTGCACGTGAGTACAGGCGATTTCCCGGAGAGCTTCCATCTTTACCGCCCTTGCCCGAAGGTGTCACGGTTCATTGGTGCGATCACGATTTTGGCCCTGCGACCAAAGTGTTGCCTACGGTTCTGGATCACCGCGGCGAAGACACAGAAATTCTCTTTTGTGATGATGACTTGCCTTACGAACCCACATGGGCTGCGAGGTTTTTTGAGGCGCGCAAAAACCACCCAAACGCATGCATTGCGAGCAAAGGCTACGATCTGGACAGTCGCAAGTTAGGGCACCGCTATGCCTTAGAAGACCGCCTGCAGCCGCGCGTTTTGCGCCGCCGTAAAACACTCAGCTACCGATTGCTGCGCTTGTTAACGCTCGGCTTGGTCAAACCAAACTCATACATTCAAGACGGCTATGTTGATATTCTTGAAGGATACCGTGGAGCATTGGTGCGGCCAGAATTTTTCCCAAAAGAAGTATTCGACATACCCGACATCCTATGGACTGTGGACGACCCTTGGTTATCTGGGCATTTAACGCGAAACAATGTACCAATTTGGATGCTCGTGGACGCAACGTCTCACGCCGCGCCCTATAGCGCACATTATTCAGAACGCCTTGTGGAATATGTTTACCAAGGCCATGGCCGCCTTGAAGCGGACAGTGCTTGCATCGACTATTTTCGCGACACTTATGGCATTTGGCCGGGCCTCAAAGAGACGCCTGACACCGTGCCAAAACCAGGCTTTCGCCAGTTTTTTCTTGGCCAAGACCTTCCCGTCGGAGGCTCTTAGCCAATAGGTTAAATCAAGTACAACTTCTATTTAGTGAACATTCACTGGCGAAAAGTCGTGCTCTCGCGCCAGATCAAACGCGAGTTTGCGATCAGCCACAAGCGCCATCCGATCACCGTCGGCATTGTGCACAGAGTAAATCCGTTCCATATCACCCGCCTTTTCGCGCACCTCATCAGGCAGGTCCGCCACCAAAACTGAGCGCACATAAACGATTTTCTCGTCCACACTTGGAATATTGTCGAAAGTTGCGTTCATGTGCTTATCCCCTTTTGATTTCAATAGTTTCGACGACACTGTCAGGTGTCGTGCGCGACAGATCGATGTGCAGCAAGCCGTTTTCCATAATGGCGGCAGCCACATCCACGCCGTCCGCCAACACGAAAGACCGCTGGAATTGGCGCGCAGCGATCCCGCGGTGCAAAAACAGCCGACCTTCTGAATCGTCCACTTGGCGACCACGGATCACCAACTGGCGATTCTCAAGCGTGATGGACAAGTCTTGCTCAGAAAATCCCGCAGCAGCCAAAGTGATGCGATATGCGTTGTCAGAAGTTTGCTCGATATTATACGGGGGATACCCGCCAGAATCTGACTTGGCAGTGCGTTCCACCAGTCGCTCCAGTTGATCGAATCCCAGCAAAAACGGATGCGATCCAAATGTCATTTTCGTCATGAACACGCCCTTTCACTTAAGCGACTGTGCAAATTTGGCCCCAAGTTTGGCGGCCTTCTGTAACAATATGGGGATTATGGCGCACGCTTCAAGACAAAGACCACAAGGCTTTGAGAATTAAGCATTTGCGCGTAGAATGGCCTCAATAAATAACATTGAGTCGCAAACCAAGCTATGAACATGACCTCCAAAATGGACCTCGAAGACGTGCTGCGCGTAAAGCTGGCGGTACTCAAGCGCGAGCACGGCGACTTGAACGAGGCAATCGACGCGATTCAGGCCCTGCCAATGCCCGATGCGCTGCGACTTCAGCGGATGAAGCGTCAAAAATTGGTGCTCAAGGACCGTATTGCACGGCTTGAAGACCAAATGACCCCAGACATCATCGCCTAAAGCGCGGTTTAGCGGCGCATTTTATTGCACCCCGCGCGATCCCCGCTATAGTGCGCCCTTCTCTCAAGGCACCAATGAGGACAGCATCGTGAGCGTCAAAGTCGGCATTATTATGGGCAGCCAATCGGATTGGCCCACTATGAAACTTGCAGCGAATATTTTGGATGAACTGGGCGTGGCCTATGAAACCAAAATCGTTTCTGCCCACCGCACACCGGACCGCCTGTGGGCTTATGGCAAAACGGCAGCTGAGCGTGGCCTCAAAGTGATCATCGCGGGCGCTGGAGGTGCGGCGCATTTGCCTGGCATGATGGCGTCGAAGACCCGCGTGCCTGTTGTCGGCGTGCCGGTGCAAACCCGTGCCTTGTCTGGTGTGGATAGCTTGTATTCCATCGTTCAGATGCCCAAAGGTTTCCCAGTTGCCACCATGGCAATCGGCGAAGCCGGTGCCGCCAATGCTGGCCTGATGGCTGCTGGCATATTGGCAACGTCTGACGACGCCCTTGCTGAACGTTTGGATGCATGGCGCGATGCTTTGGCAGCCTCTATTCCGGATGAGCCAACAGATGGTTGATGTTCTCGCACCGAATGCCACGATTGGCATCCTTGGCGGCGGTCAATTGGGCCGTATGCTCTCTGTCGCGGCCTCGCGTCTTGGGTTTAAAACCCACATTTTTGAACCCGCAGCCAACCCGCCTGCAGGTCAGGTCGCGGACGCGGTCACAACCGCATCATACGAAGACGAAGCCGCTCTCAAAGCCTTTGCAGCCTCTGTCGATGTGATCACCTATGAATTTGAAAACGTGCCAACATCTGCGTTGAACTTGCTCGAATCCATCAAACCGATCCGACCAAACCGCCGCGCTTTGGCTGTGTCGCAAGATCGGGTTGCGGAAAAAGAATTCTTGTCAGGTTTAGGCCTAAACATTGCGCCTTTCGCGGCTGTGGACACAGCCGAAGACTTGGACAAAGCCATCGCCGAGATTGGCGCACCAGCGATCTTGAAAACCCGCCGGTTCGGATATGACGGCAAAGGCCAAGCGCGGATTATGGATGCAGCAGACGCGCCAAAAGCCATTGCCGATGTCGCAGGCGCGCCAAGCGTTTTGGAAGGCTTCGTGGATTTTTCACACGAGGTGTCTGTGATTGCAGCACGCGGTCAAGCGGGCGATGTGTCTTGCTTTGATCCTGGCGAAAACGTTCACACAGATGGCATTTTGCACACCACCACGGTTCCGGCCAACTTGACCGCGTCCCAACGGATGGATGCGGTGCTCTTGGCGGCGAAGATCTTGAACGAGCTTGAGTATGTCGGCGTCATGGGCGTGGAATTGTTCGTGACAAAACAAGGCCTTGTGGTCAACGAAATCGCCCCACGCGTGCACAACTCAGGTCACTGGACGCAAAACGGCTGTGTGATTGATCAGTTCGAACAGCACATCCGCGCGGTTGTGGGCTGGCCTTTGGGCGACGGCAAACGGCACTCAAATGTTGAAATGCTCAACCTGATCGGTGACGACGTGGACCGCATTCCTGAGTTTGCCAAAGATGGTTCTGTCGCGATCCACATGTATGGCAAAGCCGATGTGAAAAAGGGCCGTAAAATGGGCCATGTGAACAAAATAACTGGCGCCGCTTAAGCTTTTGAGGATCGGCGCATCGAGACGCCGATCCCACCCAGCACCAAGACACTTGCGATCACGAATTTTACGGTGATCTCTTCCCCCAAAAATACGAACCCTCCCGCCATGGCGATGATCGGCACGGACAATTGCGCCACGCTGGCACGGCTGGCGCCAAGGCGTGGCAAAATCGCATACCACAACGCATAGCCCAGCCCCGAAGTGACAGCGCCTGCGATCGCCGCAAGCACAATGCCAGAGGGTGTCAACGCGCCTTGCGTGATGCCCCACACCAACCCCGTGGGCACCACGGCCAGAGCGAAATTCATCGCGGTATCCGCCAAGGGATCACGCGCACTGCGCCCGATCAGGGAATACACGCCCCACCCGACGCCCGCCGAAATCATCGCCAGCGTGGCAAGCAGGGCAAAGGTGCTATCGGCCTCGGGCCAAAGCAAATAGGACAGGCCGCTTAAGGCCAAAACGCCGCCAAGCCAGCGTTGCGGCGGGACGGTTTCTTTGACAATCACCGCGCCAGCGAACATCGACAGTTGCACCGCGCCAAACAGAATCAACGCCCCTGCGCCTGAAGGCAAGGACAGATAAGCGATTGAAAAACCTAGCATATAGACAGACAGCGCCGCGACGGGCGCCAGGCGGCGGCGCAAGTTCAGTGCTGGCATGGCTCCGCGAAAGCGCACAAGCACGATAAGCATGATCGCGCCGGTGACGACACGCAAAGCCGCAAAGGCAAATGGGTCAGAGCCAGTGGTCAGCGCCACGCGCGTGAGCACCGAATTGGCAGCGAAAGCCACCATGGCAAGGGCGGTGAGCCAGAACAGTTTCATGAAAAATCCGATGCGCGCGAGGCCTATTTCAAGACAGTATAGGCCTGCGTCATCGACATATCATGCACAAATGCGCCCTCTCGCAAGAACGTGACCACCTGCGCCAACACCCGTGGATTGTGCATCATGAACGTATGCGTCACGGGTAAAATGATATGATCTGACATGCCCTCAACACGGGTCGAGGCGATAGACACTTTGCCGTCGTCGTCGCCCTCAACAAGCGCAGATGTGGCGGGGTTCAACGACTGGCTGCCTGCGATGATCCCTGTTTCAAACGGCACGGGCGGCAGCGTCTCTGGCAGCCCGCCGGATTTGAGTTGCAAGGACGCTGGTCCGTTCAGCCATTGAAACAAGGCTTTATCCCCATGTGCGTCAATGATGCCTGAGCCATGATTTGGCGGCCCCAACATCACCACACGCCCCCACTCAACCGACGGATGCGCTTGGGCGTAAGCCCGCAACAAAATGCCCCCCATAGAATGGGTCACCACCGCTGGCGTCGGGTCTGCGCCACACTCTGCGCGCGCGGATGTTAAGGCGGCCTCCGCCAATGGCCCGATTTCGCCACTGCGTGACGGATAACCTTGGTTCACGACCGTATAGCCTTTGTGTTCCAACGTTTTTTGCACGCTCAGCATTGACGATTTTGTCCGCGCAAGGCCATGCAGCAAAATCACGCAACCGCTGTCGTCTGTTGCTGCGTGCGACAGACCATTTGGCACGCTGGTTTGATTGGCCAGTAATTGAAGTGGCGCGAAGATTGCGCCCCAAACAAGGGCGGCTATGGCGGTTTTTCTCATGAGTGACATGTAAGAGCTTTGTTTTGGGGATCAACAGGCTTGCACTGTGCACTGTGCATGCGCATGCTGAGGGATGTCCACACCAAATCTATCCCCCCGCTTGGCGGCGCGCGCCCTTATCGTTCACGACGATAAAGTGTTGCTCGTGAATGCCTTTGCCAAGCACCGTTTGGGGCTTTGGTGCGCACCGGGCGGCGGCGTTGAACGCGGCCGCTCCATCCCAGAAAACTTGATCCGCGAGGTCTTTGAAGAGACGGGATTGACCGTGGCTGTGGGTGCGCTGGCTTTGGTCAACGAATTTCACGACCCCAAAAGCGGGTTTCACCAAGTTGACTTGCTGTTTCACTGTTCGATTGTCAAAGGCGAGCTTGATCCAAACTGGCAAGACGTCGCGGGCGTTGTCAGCAAATACACATGGGCAAGCGAAAGCGACTTGGCGCGGATGAATGTCAAACCAAGCACGCTGGCGCAGGCGGCTTTTCATCCGACACCGCACCCGCTTTACGATCCGCTGGAAGTCATTCTCAGCTAAACCTTCGATGACTATGTCCCAGCGGGCTCGCCTAAGGGGGCTAAGGCGTGCGGATAGACCAATGTGTGTGAGGAAAGTTCAGTTCCAGCCTCAATTGGGTAAAGAGATGTGAACGCTTTGCCAAATGGCATGTCGAGATTGCGCGCGGCGGATTGCGAAAATCCCACTTGCGCGTAATAAGCCGGATCTCCGAGAACCAAAACCGCAGGTGCATTTTCGCGGCGCGCGAGGTTTATGCCGTGAGAAATCATTTCGTGGCCCATGCCTTTGCGACCACGCGACGTCGAGACCACCATGGACACCAAGACCCACCAGTCTGCGGGCTCAACCATTTTGGCGCAGCACAAATAGCCAAGAATTTTACCCTCCTGGACCACAAGCCGCTCCAAAGCGATCATGTCGGCGGCGCGCAAACTTTTTACGGTTTGAAACAAGTGTGAGTCGCCAGTTTCGCTGTCCAAGAAGATGGACAGGCTCAAATCATCGGCAGCGGTAACGGGGCGAAGGTTCATAGGAAAGGTCCGGTGTTTTCCTAGTGATCGCGAGTTCTTGCAAAGATCACAAGACAAAAATCGTTCCATTTTGACATGCTATTTGTCGGCCTTCTTTTTTCTTCGCCGAGGAAATTCACCTGCAGTTACAAAAAAACGGGGGGCGCATAAAGCACCCCCCGTCTCGAATTGTGTCAGTCAGATGACCGGCTGATTACATCATGCCGCCCATGCCGCCCATGCCGCCCATGTCTGGCATGCCGCCACCGGCACCGCCATCTTTGGATGGTTTTTCAGCAACCATAGCTTCGGTTGTGATGAGCAAGCCAGCGATAGACGCCGCGTCTTCCAACGCTGTACGTGTCACTTTGGCAGGGTCGATCACGCCGAAGGAGAACATGTCGCCATATTCTTCAGTTTGTGCGTTGAAGCCGAATGCGAGATCATCGGATTCACGCACTTTGCCAGCAACAACAGCACCGTCAACACCAGCGTTTTCAGCGATCTGACGCAAAGGCGCCTCAATCGCGCGACGTACGATTGCGATACCAGCGTTTTGATCTGAGTTTTCGCCTTCCAAGCCTTCAAGGCCTTTACCAGCTTGCACCAGAGCAACACCACCACCAACAACGATGCCTTCTTGAACAGCAGCGCGTGTCGCGTTCAAAGCGTCGTCAACGCGGTCTTTGCGCTCTTTCACTTCAACTTCAGTCATGCCGCCAACGCGGATCACTGCAACGCCGCCTGCGAGTTTCGCAACACGCTCTTGGAGTTTTTCACGATCGTAGTCAGATGTTGTTTCTTCGATTTGCGCGCGGATTTGACCCACACGTGCTTCGATTTCAGCTTTTGCGCCAGCGCCTTCAACGATTGTTGTTTCGTCTTTGGTGATGGAGACTTTCTTAGCAGAACCGAGCATGTCCATAGTGACGTTTTCGAGCTTCATGCCGAGATCTTCGGAGATCACTTGACCGCCAGTAAGGATCGCGATGTCTTGCAACATGGCTTTGCGACGATCGCCGAAACCAGGTGCTTTCACAGCTGCGATTTTGAGGCCGCCGCGCAATTTGTTGACAACGAGTGTTGCCAAAGCTTCGCCTTCAACATCTTCAGCGATGATGAGAAGTGGCTTTTGAGATTGGATCACAGACTCGAGGAGTGGCACCATAGCTTGCAAAGAAGAGAGTTTCTTTTCGTGCAAGAGGATGATGCAGTCTTCCATGTCAGCAACCATTTTGTCTGGGTTGGTGACGAAGTAAGGAGACAAGAAACCACGGTCGAACTGCATGCCTTCAACAACAGTTGTTTCAGTGTCCATGCCTTTGTTTTCTTCAACAGTGATCACACCGTCGTTGCCAACTTTTTGCATCGCGTCTGCGATTTGACGACCGATTTCAGCTTCACCGTTGGCAGAGATTGTGCCGACCTGTGCAACTTCGTCTGTATCTTTCACTTCGCGTGATGCCGCTTTGATCGCTTCAACAACGTTTGTTGTTGCAAGATCGATGCCGCGCTTGAGATCCATTGGGTT
>NZ_JBDMZG010000206.1:0-12224 GCF_039769035.1 Pacificibacter sp. | reverse complement strand
TGGTGGCGGAGGAACAGGGATTCGAACCCTGGGAGGACTTTCACCCTCGTCGGTTTTCAAGACCGGTGCATTCGACCACTCTGCCACTCCTCCGACGCGCTCTCTCTAGCGCCCCCGTTTCGATTCTAAAAGACATGTAACGAAAAAAAATTAAAACAGATGTCATTTTTTTGGTCTCTGGTCTCGGGCGTCCTAAACCAGTTGTTTTTTGCCGATCGCCTGCGGTGGGGGTTTTCTGAGCAGGTGCGAATGATTACACTGACATCAACACAGATCGTCGCAACCAAGGGAAAGCTGGCAAAAGACCAGCCCCGATAAGTTGATCGAAAGTACAGGGCAGTCACAGGCTTCACATTTCAAAACCACTTTCTTGCGCTTTTGGGGCGAAGATTGGACAGATCAACACCTCGTGCGTGGTGGATTTCGTCAATGTGAACATAAAAGTGAAATCTTCTGGCTACATCGACGCTTATTTTGTGACAGACTGACGCCAAAGAGGTATTTGCCTTTTAACACCAACCGCCGTTTGTTTGCTGACAAGCGCATGTTTTGACGCCCGAGACGAAAGGACCGCATTTCCATGCACCACATACTGTCCCGTATTTCTTCTGCAATTCTCGCTCTGGGTCTGTTGGTCGCTTCGGCAGTGACAGCATTTGCGTTTGAAACCAACGCCCGCGCCGCATGGGTTTACGACCTTACGACTGAAACCTTGCTGTTGGAAAAACAAGCAGATGTGCCCCTTCCCCCTGCGTCGATGTCCAAACTGATGACACTGAACATGCTGTTCGAAGCGCTGCGTGATGGCCGCGTCACATTGGACACACGGTTTTCCGTGTCCACCCGCGCGAAAGAAATGGGCGGCTCTACAATGTTCTTGAACGAAACGGACCGCCCAACGGTGGAAGAGTTGATCCAAGGCATTATTGTTCTGTCCGGCAATGACGCCTGTGTGACCGTAGCCGAAGGGCTTGCGGGCACCGAAGACAATTTTGCGCGCTTAATGAACGAACGCGCACGCGAAATCGGCATGCTCAACTCGACCTTTGCCAATGCGTCAGGCTGGCCAAACCCTGGCCAACGGATGTCGACCGAAGACCTTGGGATTTTGGCCTCACGCCTCATTCAAGAATTCCCCGAATACTACGGCTACTTTGGGCAACTTGAGTTCCCATACGACGACCGCGCGCCGCAAAACCGCTACAACCGCAACCCTTTGTTGAAACTCGGCATCGGCGCGGATGGACTTAAAACCGGTCATACCAATGAAGCGGGATACGGGCTTGTGGGCTCTGCAATGCAAGGCAACAGACGTTTGGTGTTCGTCCTTGCGGGCCTCACCTCGGTCGCAGAACGCGCCCAAGAGGCAGAGCGGGTTGTTAACTGGGGCTTTCGCCAATTTTCCAAGAAAACAGTAGCCCGCGCAGGTCAAGAATTCGCACGCGCGGATGTATGGATGGGTGCAGAAACAAGCGTCGGCTTGGTCGCCCCTGAAGACCTGTCAGTGCTTCTGCCTGCGCAGAACTTACAAGATGCCGTTGCAACTGTGGTCTACTCTGGTCCGCTTGAAGCGCCGATCACCCAAGGCGACAAAGTGGCTGAGCTGGTGATCAATCGCGGTGACATGGCTGAGGCGCGTTTGCCGTTGGTGGCAGATAGGTCCATCGCCCGTGGCGGTTTTGGTCCACGTCTGCGCACATCGTTCAACGTGTTGCGTGACAAGATCCTGACACCGGAGGCAGCACCTGCCCCCACAAACGCTCCGACACAATAGGTCTGTTATGTTCATCAGTTTCGAGGGCATCGACGGGTCTGGTAAATCCACCCAAGCCCGCCTTTTGGCAACCACATTAACCGAGCAAGGCTATGATGTGGTCTTGACCCGCGAACCCGGCGGCTCAGCTGGCGCCGAAGAAATTCGATCTTTGGTGCTTGAAGGCGATCCGGATCGCTGGTCGGCGGAAACCGAATTGTTGCTGTTCACTGCGGCGCGCCGTGATCACCTTGAAAAGACCATCCGCCCTGCACTTGCGGCAGGAAAAATCGTCATTTGTGACCGCTTCGCCGACAGCACGCGGGTGTATCAAGGCTGCACACGCGGCGATCTTTTAGAACGGGTCAACGCCTTGCACTCAACGATGATTGGCGTCGAACCTGATGTCACCGTTCTGGTGGATATCGATCCAAGCGTGGGTCTGTCACGGGCCAAATCACGCCAAACCGCAGAAGAGCGGTTTGAGGATTTCGGCGTCGAGATGCAGATCAAAATGCGCAGCGCGTTCTTGGCATTGGCCGAGGGCGTGTCCCGCTTTGTGGTGATCGACGGCGCGCAAGACCTAGATGCTGTCGCAAGCGATATTGTCGAAAGCGTCATGCCGCGCCTTTTGGCCAGACCACAGGCCGCCTCATGAGGGCGCCAGTGGGTGAGATGGAGCTACAACCCGAAGCAGACCGCGCGCCGGGGGCACCGCACCCGCGCGAAACGGTGCATCTATTCGGACATTCCAAAGCCGAAGCCGCCTTTCTCGACGCGTTCAACACTGGCCGCATGCATCACGCGTGGCTGATTTCTGGCCCGCGCGGCGTTGGTAAAGCCACGCTTGCGTGGCGCATTGCGCGGTTCTTGCTGTCGCAACCTGTTGAACAAGACGACGGCGGCTTGTTTGGCGATGCGCCAATTGCGCCCACAACACTCGACATTGATCCTGACACGCCTGTGTATCGCAGATCTGCACAACTGGCAGAGCCGCGTCTGTGTTTGATCCGCCGCGCCTATGATGCGAAAAAAGGCCGGCACGCGGCGCAGATTTCTGTGGAAGAAGTGCGCAAACTTGGCGCGTTTTTCCATATGTCCGCGACCGATGGCGGCCGCCGTGTTGTCATTGTTGACAGCGCAGACGAGATGAATGGCTCCTCGGCCAATGCCTTGCTGAAAATGCTCGAAGAACCACCCAAAAACGCCGTGTTGTTGTTGGTCTCGCACCAACCGTCACGCTTGTTGCCCACCATTCGATCCCGCTGTCGCGCTTTGCGTTTGGGGACATTGGGCGCGAACGATGTCCAACAAGCCCTTGACGCCGCAGGCTTTGATGCGGCAGACCAGACCGATGCCTTGGCCGAATTGTCGGCGGGCTCGGTTGGCGAAGCGTTGAGGTTGACGAATTTGGACGGCATGGATGCATATGGCGAAATCGTCGCCTTGTTTTCGACACTGCCAAGGCTGGACCGCGCCCGTGCGCTGAAGCTGGCCGAAAGCTGCGTTGGTGCTGCCAAGCTGGACCGCTATGAACTTGTGCTTGGTCTTATTGATCGCTTTTTGACACGTGTTGCGCGCACCGGCGCTGGTCGCCCGCCTGTGGTTGAAGCCGCCCGTGGCGAGGCTGAGTTGATGGCCCGATTGGCCCCCGATGGGATGGCCGCGAAAGATTGGGCCGCATTGCAGCAAGAAATATCGACCCGAGCTGCCCATGCCAAGGCCGTCAACCTTGACCCTGCTGCGCTGATCCTTGATATGGTATTCAAGATCAATGACACGGCCACCCGCGTAGCCCGTTCGTAAGTTACGCGTTGCGCGCCGCCTTATTTCAGAGCACCCGCAATGTCCGCACCCGAAGCCACGCCCAAAATCACTGACAGTCACTGTCACACTGACTTTCCAGACTTTGCCGACGAATTGCCTCAGGTGATCGAGCGCGCGCTAGAAGCTGGGGTGCACCGCATGGTGACGATCTGCACAAAGCTCAAAAATGTGCCACAGGTGCAAGCGATCTCGGAAGCTTACGCGCCCGTGTTTTGGGCCGCAGGCACTCATCCGATGTCAGCCGCCGAAGAACCTTTGGTCAGTGTCGACGATTTGGTGCGCCTTGCAGACCACCCAAAATTCGTGGCGATTGGCGAAACCGGTCTGGATTATCACTACACCGCCGACAGCATGGACATTCAGCAAGAAAGCCTGCGCGTGCACATCGAAGCTGCGCGCCAAACAGGCCTGCCGTTGATCATCCATGCGCGTGCCGCCGATGACGATATGGCGCGCATTTTGACCGAAGAGCACAAAGCCGGTGCCTATTCATGTGTCATGCACTGTTTTTCATCGTCGCGCGCCTTGGGCATGGCAGCGCTTGATCTTGGGTTCTATCTGTCGATGTCTGGCATCACCGCCTTCCCCAAATCCACCGAGCTGCGCGAGATTTTCTGCGACGTTCCGAAAGACCGGATTTTGGTGGAAACCGACGCGCCCTACTTGGCCCCACCGCCCTTCCGTGGCCGCCGCAATGAACCGTCATATGTTGCGCATACCGCGCGCAAAGCGGCTGAGACCTTTGGCATGAACTACGCAGATTTCGCGGCGCAGACAGAGGCCAACTTTGAACGCCTGTTCACGAAAGCCGTGCTTTGAGCCTGACCTTCACCATACTTGGCTGCGGCTCATCGGGCGGCGTGCCGCGCATTGGCGGCAATTGGGGCGCGTGTGATCCACACAATCCCAAGAACGCACGCATGCGCTGTTCGGCCTTGGTGCAAAAGACCGGCCCACATGGCACCACCCAAGTGTTGATTGACACCTCCCCCGACATGCGCCGTCAGCTTTTGGACGCTGAGGTGAGCCATCTGGACGGGGTGATCTACACCCATGCCCATGCCGATCATGTACACGGCATCGATGATTTGCGCCAAGTGGTCTTTGCTATGCGCGAGCGCGTGAAAGTCTGGGCGGATCAAGAAACTAAGAACGATTTGATTGCACGTTTTGGCTATGCATTCATTCAGCCTGAAGGGTCAAACTACCCTGCGATTTTGGACCTGCATGCCATTCGCGGCCCTGTGACCATCGACGGGCCTGGTGGCGCGATCACCTTTGATCCGATCAAAGTGAACCACGGCCAAATCGATGCGCTTGGATTTCGGATCGGCTCCCTCGCCTACATTCCCGATGTGCTTGAGATTTACGAAGACAGCTGGCCGAAGCTCACTGGGCTCGACACACTTGTGATCGACGCGCTGCGATATGAGCCGCATCCCTCACATGCGCATTTGGATTTGGCGCTTGAATGGATTGAGCGCGCGGCCCCAAACACAGCCGTTCTGACAAATATGCACATTGACCTTGACTATGAGACGCTTCAAGCTGAGACCAAAGATCATATCACGCCCGCGTATGATGGCATGGTGATCGCCTTTAAGGACTAGATATATGCAAGCCCTGCTCGACGTCGTTTTGCCGGTATTCCTTGTCATCGGCTATGGATACCTGTCGCGCTGGCGTGGCTGGATTTCCGACGAAGCGGTCGAAACGCTGATGAAGTTTGCCCAAAACTTTGCAGTGCCGACGCTTTTGTTTGCGGGCATTGCGCGCATGGATTTGGGTGAAAACTTTCACATACCTCTGTTGCTGACCTTTTACTT
Organism: Pacificibacter sp.; assembly: GCF_039769035.1. Lineage (NCBI taxonomy): Bacteria > Pseudomonadati > Pseudomonadota > Alphaproteobacteria > Rhodobacterales > Roseobacteraceae > Pacificibacter > Pacificibacter sp. The sequence goes on along the minus strand of NZ_JBDMZG010000206.1, from coordinate 6,818 downwards.
GGGCGCCTTTGCAGGCGGTGCATTTGCTTTTTGCGGCGCACGTTATCTGTTCAAACGCAGCCTGATGGACAGTGTCGCAATTGGCTTTATCGGCCTATTTTCAAACAGTCTTTTGTTGGGCATCCCCATCACAGAACGCGCGTATGGGGTAGACGCCTTAAGCTGGAACTTTGCCATCGTTTCGATCCACGCCCCTGTGATGTACGCGATTGGCATCACGGCCATGGAAGTCGCCAAAGCACGCGGACAAACCTTGTCTGCTCTGAAACTGGGCAAACAAGTCGGCACAGCCATTGTCAGAAACCCGCTGATCATTGGGCTCGGCGCAGGCTGGATCGTGAACGTGTTGAACATATCCCTGCCCAGCACGCTATGGGACGCCATTGGGTTTATGAACCGTGCAGCCATTCCTGTTGCCTTGTTCGGGTTGGGAGGCGTCTTGGTACGCTACCGTCCAGAAGGCGACATGCGGATGATCGCATGGGCCATTGCTGCATCGCTCCTGATCCATCCACTTGTCACCTACGGGTTGGCGCACTTTGTCTTTGATCTGGATATTGCGCCCTTGCGATCCGCAACCCTTACGGCGGCCATGGCGCCGGGTGTGAATGCCTATTTATTTGCAAATATGTATGGCTCCGCCAAGCGCGTTGCTGCGTCGTCTGTCTTGATCGGCACGGCGATCGCAGTGCTGACAATCTGGTGCTGGCTCGCAGTGCTGGGCTAGGCGCACTGAGCGAACAACACTATCGATCCCCTAATGCTTGGGATTCCCCTAACAAGTCAGCAAAAAGCGTTTGCAAAATTCATTAACCTGAGTAAAATAGTCGGATTTCATATTCTGTCTCAATGAGGCACACTATACTCAGTCGCCAGCCTTCTGATTCACGGGCAAGCCAACAGCCTTGACCACTTCAGGAGAGCCCCATGGGATCTAACCTCAACCACTATGACCAATCGGTGCGCGCCTTCGGTTATGAGGCCGCCTGCGCCTTGTTTGAAGCCGTTCACCTTTTCGTGCCGTCTTTGCGCTTTGAACAATTTATTGATCGAATCGAGCACAAACACCGGAGCTCATCGTGCCGCTAAATTCACCAAGAGAATCCTCGCCACAGGCCGAGGCAAAACCCACATATGACGCGATCGAGCTTACCAAGGGCGGCACGCTCGCCAATATTGTGCTCGACGATCAAACCTACACGCTGCGCATTACGCGCGCGGGCAAACTCATTTTGACAAAGTAAATCAGCGCGCTGATCCAGCCTCGCGGGAATTTGAACCATATGGACAGCTTGCCCAAAGTGATTTCTGAATACGCCCCCCGTGCGCGCGGCCTTTTGCCGCCAGATGTTGCGACGTATTTTTTGGGTGGCGCAGGTGCGCAAACGACCCAAAGTCGCAATCGTTCTGACTTGGACGCCATTGCCATTCGCCCGCGTGTCTTGAAGGATCTGCGGGGCGGTCACACCCGCCTGTCCCTTTTGGGACGCCAATATGCGCATCCAATTCTTGCAGCACCGATGGCCTATCAGACATTGCTGCACCCCGAAGGTGAAGCCGCAACAGCAGCCGGTGTTGCGGCACAAGACGGTGGCATGGTTCTGAGCGCCCAAGCAGCCACGCCACTGCGTGACGTCCGCGCTGTCAGCCCAGCCTGCGGCTGGTTTCAACTTTATTGGCACGTGACACGCGACGGTACATTGGCCTTGGCAAAACGCGCCGCCGACGCTGGTTTCGAAGCCCTTATTCTTACGGTTGACGCACCGGTCAATGGTGTGCGCGATGGCGAGATTTCGGAGAATTTCAAACTGCCGCCTCACGTGCGCGCCGTGAATTTAGACGGTCTGCCTCAGCCTCGCTTCGCCCCCTTAGATGAGTCAGACTCCGCAATTTTTGACCGCCTGTCCCATGTTCTGCCCACTTGGGACGATGTGGAATGGCTATGCCAAAACGCGCCACTTCCAGTCATTCTCAAGGGTATTTTAACGCCCGAAGACGCGCGCTTGGCCCTGGAATCTGGCGCACAAGGCATCATCGTGTCCAATCACGGTGGGCGTGTGTTGGACGGGGCTGTCTCTGCAATTTCCGCGCTGCCGAGTATTGTCGATGTTGTTCAACAAACCGTGCCGGTGTTGATGGACAGCGGGGTGCGGCGCGGCGTTGATGTGTTTCGCGCTTTGGCCTTGGGCGCGGATGCTGTGCTTGTTGGTCAGCCGATCGCCTGCGGATTGGCCGTCGCTGGCGCGCAAGGGGTCAGTCACGTCCTGCGGCTGTTGCGCGATGAATTGGAAATCATCATGGCGCTGGCGGGATGCAAGACGCTGGATGAAATCACCCCTGACCGTGTGGTAATCCCTGCCCCTTTCAGCCCTTATTGATCTTGTAGTTCAACGGAATGACCAAAGTGAAACGGTCGCCGTGCAAATGGTTCGGCGGCGTTGGTAATTTTTCGAGATCGTCGAACACCTTGAGTGCGGCTTGATCCAAACTGTCCCAGTCTGAGCTTTTTTCAATGTGGCGCGTGATGATTGCGCCGTATCGATCAAGGGTAAAGCTGACGCGCACCTCGCCCTCTCTGCCTTGTTTACGGGCCGTTGCGGGATAGGTTTTGGCCTTGGCGATGCGCAGCACCAGCGATTTTTGCCACTCGGTGACCTCTTGCATCTGCTCGGCACTCAAGCCCTCAGACTTGGCCTGCGCGGTCTCGGCCTTGGCGTCGGTATCAATGCCTGACACCGATGCGTTTGAAGCATCTGCCGCAGTGGCCCCAAGGGATGAGGCCTGATCCACCTGTTCCTCGATGAATTCAGACGCCGTTTCTGTGGCTGTGTTTTCGATCTCATCCTCGGAGTCCGGCGTGGCGATGCCGAATTTCAGCGTGTCATCATCCACCTCATACGGCGTTTGATTGAGAACTGGTTCATCTGCCGCCTTTGCGGGATCCACCGCCTCAGGGCTTTCTGTAACTGTGGGCGCGTCGACCGCTTCGGCCACTTCAGCACTGTCTTCACCCGCAGCTGAAGGGGCGGCAATGATGTCGGACAGGTCAAACATAATGGCGCCTTGGATGCCAAGCGCATCGGTTTCAACATTGGGCACATGTGGCTCCGTGCCGCTGAGCAAAAGCGCGGGCAAGGCCGCGTGCGCGACAACACTCACCCCAATCGCCACAACGACGGGCGGCCAGAAGGACGATGTGGCACGATATGCAAGGCTCATAGTGCTGGATCCGTTGCAACAGGTGCCGCCTCAGGATTGTCTAGCCCCACAAGTCCGACCTTCACATATCCTTCGGCGCGCAGCACGTTCATCACGGAAATCAGCTCACCATACGGCACAGATTTGTCCGCGCGGATATACAAACGCTCATCACGGTTCAAAGATGTGGCGATGCCCACTTCCATCACCAATGTGTCCATGGTGGCGTCAAATTCGCCCACAGACAGACTAAGGTCTTCGGTCAAAGTGATGAACACAGGCTCTGAAGGCCGCACGGGCGCTTCGGCCACGGCGACGGGCAATTCCACAGGAATATCGACTGTAGACAAAGGGGCAGCCACCATAAAGATGATCAAAAGCACCAACATAACGTCAATGAACGGTGTGATATTGATCTCGGCATTTAGAGCAAGATCGTCTGCCTCGTCTGAACCAATACGTGCGCCCATGGGATCACTCCGCCGCTTGCAGGATGGCGTCTGGGGACGCCGCTTCGATCATTTGAGCGCATTGTGTTCTGACCAAAGCATCCAAATCCAAATCGCGCGATAGGGTCTGTTCCACCAAGGCAGAGGCATCCGACAACATACCGCGATAGCCGCCGATGGCGCGGGCCAAAAGATTGTAGAAAATCACTGCAGGGATCGCCGCGACCAAACCGATGGCCGTGGCCAACAAGGCTTCGGCAATGCCTGGGGCGACGACGGCCAAGTTGGTGGTGTTGGATTCCGCGATGGACGTAAAGCTGTTCATGATGCCCCACACCGTGCCGAACAATCCGATAAAGGGCGCAGTTGATCCGGTGATGGCCAAGACAGATGTGCCCGCGCTCATGCGGCGTGCAGCGCCGGCCTCGATGCGGCTCAACGCGCTGCCTGTGCGCTCTTTGATGCCAGCAGAAATAGCCTCGCCCGAGGCTTTGCGTTCGCGCAAAGCGGCACGGATCATCGCCCCAACAGGCCCTCCGCGGTTGGCAAAACGGTTTTGTGCCGCATTGAGATTTCCTGCTTTGTCGAGCGCGCGATAGGTGCGCTTGAGCTGCATCCGTGCCAGTGCGAGCGTGATCATCTTGGCGACAAATACTGCCCAGACCACGATGGATGCTACGGCCAAAGTGATCATCACCGATTTCACCACAACGTCTGCAGCCAAATACATGCCCATCGGCGACAAGTGGTCTTGGCCCGCTTGTGCAACCCAGTCGGATAGCGCCGCGCGCGTGCTGGCAAAAAGCCCAAGGTTGGAGGCAGCAGATTGGCTTTGATCTGCGGTTTGCGCCAAGGCAGGCGTGGCGAAAAGAACAGCAAAAAGGGGAACTATACGCATGTTAAACTTCCGTCCATTGGCGGATCATATTGTGATAAATGCCTGTCAAACGGCGGACATGATCGTTGTCAGCACCCAGCCCGTCCGCAAGGGTTTGAATGGTTTGATCAAGGTCGAACAAAATGCTGCGCTGCATGTCTGAACGCACCATGCTTTGCAGCCAAAAGAACGACGACACCCGCGCGCCGCGTGTCACAGGGCGCACCTCGTGCAGCGATGTGGACGGGTACAAAACCATATGACCCGCAGGCAATTTGACCGTTTGGGGACCGTAGTGATCCTCAACAATCAATTCGCCGCCATCGTACTCATCGGGCTCAGAGAGAAAGAGCGTCATCGACAGGTCCGTGCGCAAGGGCTCGCCGTTGAAAGGGTTCGAGCGGATCGCATTGTCGACGTGTACGCCAAAGGCCTCGCCTGTCTCGTAGCGATTGAACATCGGAGGCAAAATACGCAAAGGCAAAGCGGCTGACAAAAACAAGGGCGTCTGGCTCAAGCGTTCCAAGATGCTTTGGCCAAGATCACGGCCCACGTCGCAGGTCGCCGGCAGTTGGTGATTGCGTTTGGTTTGGGCAGATTGCACGCCAGCCGTTTGGCGTCCGTCTTCCCAATCAGCACCGTCAAGCGCCGCGCGCAGGGCGCGAACTTCGTCTGGGCTGAACACGTCGGGGATGGTGATGAGCATGTTTGGCGTCCTTCGAAAAATTGGGCGAGAGGGCGCGCGATTGCACGCCCTCACACATCGGGTTTGTTTAGAATTTCATCTCAAGCGTGACCCAAGCTTCGCGACCAGGGGCAACGTAGGTGAAAGGTTCACCAGAGCGGTATGCCGTGTCGTAGGCTGTCACATCCGTCACATTGTCGACGCCAAAGCGGACGGCGGTTGTGTCGGAGACTTCATAGGAACCAACCAAGTCAAAGGACCAGTAAGACGGCAGTTTATTGTCGTTTGCCGCAGTGGTGCCCAAGTCGCGTTCGCCCACAAAGTTGCTTTGCAAACCGACCATCAAAGCGTCAGACACGTCATAAGTTGCCAGCAAGTTGAACTGTTCGTTGGTCATGTTGGCCATGCTTTCGCCGATAGAATCGCTGTTCGCGCTGGCCAAGATTTCGCTGTCCATAAAGACCGCGCCACCAAACAGACCGATGCGGTCATTCAGCTTGCCAGAAACACCCAGTTCGATCCCTTGCACACGGTATTTCAACGTATCTTGGGTCACAGAGGATCCACGCGGACCGATGTCTTCACGCGCATTGTTTTTTGTGGTTTGGAACAAAGCCGCTGTCAGCAACAGGTGATCGCTGTATTCATATTTCACCCCTACCTCATATGAGGTGTTGCGCTCAGGCGCCAAGGTCGCGCCCCCCGCATCAAGCCCGCCATAGAAGCTGCCGCCTGCGGCAATCTCTTGGCCCATGGGGTTGGTGGAGGTTGCCGCCGCCCCGTAGAAGCTAAGCTCTTCGCGCGGTTTCCAAGTCACGCCAATGTTGCCGTTCCACATGGTATCAGTGCGGGCCAGTTCCGTGCCTTCGCTGGTGCGCGAAATGTCGTAGCGATCCACGCGCAAACCGCCATTCACGATCCACTGTTCAGACAAGGTCACAGTGTCCAATGCGTAAAGCGATTGCGTGTCGACTGTGGTTGTGGTGAACGCATCGCTGCGTGTTGGCTGGACCCCTGCCCAACAGACTGACGGGTCTGGGTTGACCACGCTGACCGTACAGCCACGCGCGCCTGCTGGTGGCTGGTAGTCTTCTGATGTGGTGTTGTCGTAAGCGGTCTTATTGATCTCTTCACGCGACACGCTCATGCCGATGATCCAGTCGTGCTGAGCCCCGCCCCAGTTGGATTTGCCCGTGAGCTCAAGATCGTTTGATAGCACCTCGGTTTCTTGGTACCAACTTTTGGAACTCAAGCCGACAGTCCAATCATTCGGATCAGTCGACCCGTTATCAGACACGCTGCTTGGGGCTGTCAAAATGTAGTCGTTCAATGCCGTGGAGCCGCGCAGGGTGTTGGTCAGGGTCATATCGGGCGCGATGTCCCAGATTAAACGACCAGTCGCAATGGTCTGTTCTGTCTCTTGGAAATCGCGGCCAACCATGCCGTAGAATGTGCTTGGGTCGACGCCAAATTCAGGCACGGGCGCATTGGGCAGGCCCACGTCTTCACCGTTGATAAATGGCACACCCCAGTCTGGCATTTGCTCAATTTTCGTATGGCTGAGATCGCCTTCAAACGTCACATTCGGTGCAGCTTTGTAACGCACGGA
>NZ_JBDMZG010000205.1:0-11494 GCF_039769035.1 Pacificibacter sp. | reverse complement strand
TCCGTGGATCGTGATGTGGCTTGTGATCGCTGCGACAATTTTCACTGTCTACTTTGGCTTTGTTCAGTTCCGCTTCTTCAAGCACGCTATTCAGCTTGTGAAAGGGGACTACTCTGACCCTGATGACGCTGGTGAAGTCAGCCACTTCCAAGCGCTTGCAACCGCTCTGTCGGGTACCGTTGGCCTCGGCAACATCGCTGGTGTTGCGGTGGCGGTCGGTATCGGTGGCCCTGGTGCAACATTCTGGATGATCCTTGCGGGTCTGATGGGCATGGCATCAAAGTTCACCGAATGTACGCTTGGCGTGAAATACCGCAACGAATACCCAGACGGCACCGTTTCTGGTGGTCCAATGTACTACATTTCCAAAGGCTTTAACGAGCTTGGACTTCCTGGCGGCAAAATCCTTGCGATCTTGTTCTCTGTGTTCTGTATCTTGGGCGCACTTGGCGGTGGTAACATGTTCCAAGCCAACCAAGCACACGCACAGATTTCTGGCATCGTAGGCGACTACCCAGGCTGGATCACAGGCATCATCTTTGCTGGCGTTGTCTTCGCGGTTATCGTTGGTGGCATCAAATCCATCGCAAACGTCACCGAAAAAGTTGTGCCAATCATGGGCATTCTTTACGTGGGTGCGGCTGCGATCATCTTGATCGTGAACTACGACATGATCGGCTGGGCCTTTGGTCAGATCTTTGCTGGTGCCTTTACGGGTCTTGGCGTTGCTGGCGGTATGGTTGGTGCTTTGATTCAAGGCTTCAAACGCGCTGCGTTCTCGAACGAAGCTGGCGTTGGTTCCGCTGCGATTGCGCACTCTGCTGTGAAAACAAAAGAACCAATCACAGAAGGGTTCGTGTCTTTGCTTGAGCCACTGATCGATACTGTTGTGATCTGTACTATGACTGCTTTGGTCATCGTGATCTCTCAGCAATTGATCATCGACCCTGCAACAGGTGTTTACGCGCTGAACGAAGCTGGCACAGCTATCGCAACTGTCGACGGCAACTCTGGTGTGGCTTTGACATCTGCAGCCTTTGCTTCTGGCATCAGCTGGTTCCCATATGTTTTGGCTGTGGCAGTTGTTCTCTTCGCTTTCTCAACCATGATCTCTTGGTCTTACTACGGTTTGAAAGCTTGGACATACCTGTTCGGCGAAGGCAACACATCTGAGCTCGTGTTCAAAGTTATCTTCTGTATCTTCATCGTGATTGGCGCTGCAGCTTCGCTCGGCCCAGTGATCGACTTCTCAGATGCTGCGATCTTTGCAATGGCTGTTGTGAATATCTTTGCACTCTACTTCTTGATGAAACTGGTTCGCAAAGAGCTTGCTTCATACGCAGATCGTCTAAAATCAGGCGAAATCAAGAAGTTCGAGCACTAACCACACGACCTATAAATGACTGGAACGGCGCAATGTTATATTGCGCCGTTTTGCTTTGAACAGGTGCGCAAACACCTCTCGCAACAAGCAACCGACCAAAAGTATAGAACCTAACAACTGACACCGCGTCGTCGCCAAAGCAACGTTACGCAGGTGTCCACCCACCATAAAGCGGGTCATTGGCATCAATTGGCAAGCGCACCAAGCGGCCCTCGCGCGCAGATGTGTAAAGAGCTGTCACCAGCTCGATGGATCTGCGGCCGTCTTCAAACGTCACCTCGCGCCCACCTGCCCCATTCATTGCATCCGCAACAGCGTCGAGAAACCCCGCAAACCCGCCAAGTGTTTCAGGCACGCTTTGAACAACACGGTCCACGTCACTTTGCAATGTGTCGCCACGCGCGGTGAACGTCCATTTGCCTTGTGCAGGCGCATACGGCAATGACCCACTTTGCGCTGTAAGCCCAGCAAAACAAAGCTTCAACCGTGATGTGTCCGGCGCCGCTCCAAGCGTTACTGAACTGCTCGCCAAGGCACCGTTTTCCATCCGCATTGACACGGTCGCACAGTCTTCAACTTCAATGTCATTCACCAATGTATCAGTCATCGCGCTCACCTGCGCCACAGGTCCGAACAAATTGCACAAAAGATCATGCGCATGAATGGCATGCCCCAGCAGCGCCCCACCGGACTCGCCTTTCCACGTGCCGCGCCATGGCGTGGCGTAGTAATCGCCTTCGCGGTTCCAATGGGTTTCCGCACTCGCCACAAGCGCGCGTCCCGTCAGCCCAGCAGCCTGCAATGCCGCAAGCTGCGCAGTTGCCAACCCATATCGATATTGAAAGACCGGAAACACCTGACAGCCAAACTGATCAATCGCAGCGCGCAACCTGTCCACCTCAGCAAGCGACCGTCCAAGAGGCTTCTCACAAATGACATCCTTGCCCGCTTGAAGCGCCTGAATGGCAATGTCCACATGCAGGTGCGGCGGCAAACAAATGTCGATCAAGTTGATCTCGGGATCAGCCATGACCTCGGCCACATCTGACAGAACTTTGAAGTCCTCACCTGCTTCGCGCAACATCTCGGCGCGTTCCGTGTCCAGATCGCACACAGCAGCCACGTTGAACCGATTTGGAAGTGCGCGAAAACCATCAAGGTGCAACTTCCCGATGCCAGCGCCCAAAATCGCAACATGGATCACTTGAACCGCTCCTCAGCCAGTTCTTGCGCTTGCAGAGCGAGTTCACAAACCTTTAATGCATGCGCCTGAGTCATGGCCGTCTCGGTGCGATTGCGGACGTCCTCAAGAAAGCGTCCAAAGAAAGGCACACCCGCATCCAGCGCGCGCATTTTTTCACATTTATCCCCGTTAACGAGAATGAGATGATCCGTCCCCTCTTCGCCGCCCACATCAACGTATTTGCGCAGTTCGATGTAACCTTCCGTGCCCAAAATTGTCAGGCGACCATCCCCCCAGTTTGGCAAGGCGTCCGGCGTATACCAATCCACGCGAATATAGCCATGACCCGCATCACTGCGCAGGGACATCTCGCCAAAATCTTGCAAGCCCGTGTCGGCTGGATTGGCGTAATTTCCAACATTCGCCATGGTCACTTCGGCGTCGGTCGAACCGGTAAAAAACAGAAACTGATCGACCTGATGACTGGCAATATCGGCAAGGACTCCACCATAAGACTGGCGATCGAAGAACCAATCGGGGCGCGTGGCGCGGTTCAAGCGATGAGGCCCCATACCGACAGTTTGAACGACTTTCCCAATAGCCCCTTCGGCCACCAGTTCAGCCGCACGGGTCGCCGAAGGCACTTGGAATCGTTCTGAAAAGTTGATTGACCAAATTCGGTCCGTTTGCGCCAAACAGGCGCGCACGTCGTTCAACTGCTCTAAGGTTGTGCATCCAGGTTTGTCGCTCAGAACATCTTTGCCAGCGATCATAGACTTGATCGCCCATCCAGCTCTGTCACAAGGCACCCCCGCAAGCAAAATGATATCGATGCTTGGATCATTCAAAAACGTCTCAGCGGATTTTGCTCTTGGAACAGTTGGAAAGCGTTTGATAAACCCCTCCAGCGGCTCGGGCGTACCTTCCGTGTAGAACCCCACGAATTCAGCACCTTCCGCAATCAGATTTTGCGCCATTCCAAAAATGTGCCGATGATCGATGCCAATGGCTGCAAATTTCAACGTGGATGGTTTGACAGCCGATGTCATATGCCGACCTCCTGTTTGGTGCCTGTTCGTGCCGCGCGTAAAATTGCGTCGATCAACGTGTGCGCCGCCATAGCACGTGCGCCACTAACATAAAGTTCCGCTTCGCCGTTTAGCGCGTGGGCAAAATTTTCGATGATGGCTTGATGAGACGCGTGTGAAAACGCCATGGGGTCAGCTCCACCGCCAGTGCCACCGGCCTCGCCAAGCACTTCGCGGGTGCCATCGCGCCATGTCACCGTGAGAACGCCGCCTTCAAGTAGAAGCGACGCAGCGGAAAAGTGCAGCGTGATACTTTCTGCACGACCTGGAAAACTCGCGGTACTCGCAGTGAGCGATCCGACGGCGCCATTGGCAAACTCCAACCCCGCAACCACGAAATCCTCAGCCTCCATATTATGAAGCCGAGACGTTTTTGCCATTGCTGTGACGGCGCGAACGGGTCCCGTCAAACTCAGCCCCAAATCAATCGTGTGGATGGCTTGGCTGATCAAAACGCCGCCCCCGTCACGCGTATAGGTGCCGCGGCCAAGTTCTTCATAATAGTCCTGCGCGCGCCACCACGGAATGTTGAACTCAACCACCCCAAGTTCGCCCAGCTTACCGCCTTTAATAAGGGCGGCAGCCGCCTTAGAGGCATGCTTTGTGCGGTGTTGAAAAACAATGCCCAAGGTCACGCCCGCATCATGGCACATGTCAACAATCGCTTGAGATTCCTCAGCGGTGCGGCCAATCGGTTTTTCCAGAAGAATATGTTTTCCCGCAGCGATTAACGGCTTGATAACTTCAGCGCGTACATTCGGTGGTGTCGCAACGATTGCAAAATCCACATCAGGATCGGAGGCAATCTCGTTGATTGAGTTGTAAACGATGACGTCTTCGCCAGTGCCATCGGAGCATTCTTGCACCAAGGCACGCGCGCTATCGCCACTGCGCGACAAAATTCCCTTGAGCCGCACGACTTCGTTGGCGTCCACACAAGAATTCACATGAGATACTGCGACCATGCCTGCACCAATAAGGGCGACTTCTTTTCTTTGTATCGTCATTTTTGACCTACCCCATTGTCGCGCCCGCACAACGCAACGAAACGCAAGACCTACGATCGCAACAACTATGCAGGCTGTGCAAGGCTCTCTTACTTAATCGGCGGGCCACGCGACCACTATTGCGGAGTCAAACCAGAAAGCACCGACATAATCACAATCAAAATTGGAACCAATACGATCACCAAGTTTACTGGGAACATGAACAACGCCATGGGGAACAGCATTTTCACTGGCAGCGCATTTGCTTTTTCTTCAGCCTTAATAATTCTGAGTTCCCGCATTTCTTTACTAAAGCTTCTCAATGTCTTTGACATACTCGAGCCCAATTCCTCAGATTGCCTAAACAATACCGCGAGTACGCGTGCTTCTTCGAGATCAATTCGCTGGGAAAAGTTTGCAATTGCCTGATGTAATGGAAGACCTGCACGGATTTCCAAACCAATAATACTAAGTTGTACGCCAAAATCAGGCGTTGTTTGCAAGAACTCACGGGTCACACGATCGAGCGCGGCTTCGATACTCAACCCCGCGTCGATGCAAACAAGCAATAGGTCCATAAAGTCTGGAAACAACTTCTTGAACTCACGCAGCCGCCTTTTGCCCATATTCTCTAGAACAGCGGACGTCAGAATGAACGCGCAGCCGCCAAGCGTCAAACCGATGAAAATGACAAGCGATGTCGTTACCTTCGGGAATAATATAGTAAAGAACGCCTGCGTTATCACCAAAATGGCGATAACAACCAATACGCGAATGACCATGAACCACCAAATAGCTGCTGACGACAGAAAGCCAGCCTGTATCAAGCGCATAGGTAAGCTGTTCTTTTGGCCTTCCTGCATCACGCTCAAATAGTAGCGCATTTTGCTATTTTCGGTTCCCAGCGCCTCATCAATTTGCGCGCTGGACAGCGTCCTTGACCTCGCAGGCTGGTCTTCCAAGTTCTTCTTCAGTTCTGCTCGCGATTGTATCGCAGCAAGAATGCCAAATGTTGGGATAAGGACAGCAATAAAAACGGCAATTAAAACAAACGTTTCATTCACGTCAAAACTCCCCACGAATACTTTGAAACCTTAAAAGTCAAAATTGATCAACTTTCGAATAATCATCATGCCAAAGAAAATCATTATCAAGCAGCCCCATACAACATACGCACCATACCCGGTTTCCCAAAGTTGGTCGTAATATGTCGGGACAAGAAATAGGATCATATAGAACAGAAACACAGGAAACAGCATCATGATCCAGGCGGTTATCCGCCCCTCAGCAGAGATTGCTTTGATCTTGGCTCTGATCATCAATCTGTCACGGATCATTTGTGCAAGGTTTTCGAGAATCTCTGAAAGGTTCCCGCCGGTTCCCTTTTGAACGCTGACCGTAACGGCCAGCAAATTGAGTTCGCCTACACCCACCCGATCGATCATATTCAACATCCCCGCATCCAGTTCAGAGCCGAATGTGAGCTGATCAGATAAGATGCCGAATTCGGACCCGATTGGGTCTGGCATTTCACGGGCACACAGCTTGATGGCAGACGTCAACGGGTGACCTGCTTGTAGGCTGCGAACGACAATATCAATCGCTTGCGGTAGTTGCCGTGTGAAAGCAGTCATTCGACGTTGGCGAACGACATAAATAATCATAAACGCGGCCACCACAAGAAACACGAAGCTAAAGCCAACAAGAACATAGGGGTTGTTTGAAACGAACAATGTCCCGATGACAAAACCGGCGATCCAAAGCAGAATTGCATACAGCACGCGTCGTGGAGTGCTGATTTCAAGCGCCGATTGCCCGATCATGGTATTGATCCAGCTCGCTATACTTTGCTCCCTGCGTCGGCCACCAAAGCCGCGACGCATGAGGAGTTCCTTATAGGCTGTATCAGCGCCCTCTGTGTCCCTCAGCGTTTCTAGGCGATTGCGTGTTTCTTTTTTGCGTTTTACACGCGAGCTCAGAAACCGAAAAATTGCGTCGACAAGCACAATTGTTGCAAGGAAAATCGTGCCATAAATGAAAAAAGGGCTCGTAAGCATCTTTAGTTCGCCTTTGATGGATCGAAGTACTCTGAATTGAGGTTAACACCCATTGTCTCAAGATCTTTCAAGAACCTTGGTCGAATTCCAGTGGCGCGATATTCGCCAATGATAGTGCCGTCATCTCGAACGCCGGTGCGCACAAACTTCATAATATCTTGCAACTGAATCACGTCACCTTCCATGCCCGTGATTTCAGAAATCGTAATCACCCTGCGGGACCCATCTCGCAGACGGGATAGCTGCACAATCATGTGAACCGCAGACGCGATCTGATTGCGAATGGCCGTTTGGTTCATCGGCAGATCCGCCATACCAACCATTTGCTCCATGCGGCTCAATGCATCGCGCGACGTATTTGCGTGAACAGTGGACATAGAACCTTCGTGACCGGTGTTCATGGCTTGCAGCATGTCAAACGCTTCACCGCCACGAACCTCGCCCACGATGATGCGATCAGGTCGCATACGCAGTGCGTTTTTGAGCAAATCACGCTGCATAATTTCATTTTTACCGTCAACGGTTGGTGGCCGTGTCTCAAGACGGACGACGTGCGGCTGCTGCAGCTGCAACTCGGCCGCGTCTTCGATGGTCACAAGACGTTCATCTTCAGGAATATATGAAGACAAAGCATTCAACATGGTCGTCTTACCAGACCCAGTACCGCCCGAAACAACGATCGACACTTTCGCTTCAACCGCCGCAGACAAAACGGCTGCCATCCCTTTCGACAGCGCATTCACTTCGACAAGCTTATCAAGAGACATCGGTTTTTTGGAAAATTTACGAATAGAGACCTGCGCGCCATCAATCGCTACGGGCCGTACCGCAACGTTGACACGTGACCCGTCTTGCAGTCGCGCATCAACCAAAGGTGAGCTTTCATCGACACGCCGTCCAACGGACGCCACAATTTTGTTGATGATCCGCATCAAGTGGTCGTCGTCTTTAAACCGAACGGCCGTTTTTTCGATCTTACCACGGCGCTCAACGAACACGGTGTTCGGGCCGACGATAAGAATATCTGCAATAGTGTCATCTTTAAGCAATGGCTCGAGCGGGCCAAGCCCCAACATCTCATCGCTCACTTGAGTGATGAGCTTGTCTAGTTCAGTAGAAGCAACTGGAAAATTTTTATCTTTGACGTAGGCGCGAACGAGTGGGCGAAGCTCCTCATGCAACTCATCATCTTCCATTGTATCGAGAATAGTAAGATTGATTTTGTCTAGAAGGTACCTGTGAAGGTTAACCTGCTCGTCAACGAAATCTAACGCATTGGCCGGCGTTTTAACGGGTTCGACAGGCGCAGAAACTTCACTCTTCGTCTCCACGCTTCCCAAAACAAGCGGTTCCGAAGTGTCCGTCTTGGCTTCAGATCTTTTAAAAAAGCGTCCTGCCATGTTAACTACCTTTACCCATAGATTTTTGAACAACGACTTTCGTGCCGACTGGCACCTGACTGAATAGATTGATCACATCAGCATTTGTAAGCCGAAAACACCCCGAAGTCTCATAGCCACCAACGGTGTCGGCACTGTTTGTGCCATGAATTCGGTACAGTGTATCTGCCTTTCCTGAATACAAATACAACGCACGCGCACCAAGTGGATTATATGGCCCAGCTGGAACGAAAGCCGGAAGCGACGGCTGCCGCGCCCGCATCGCCGCCGGAGGGCGCCATTCCGGCCATTTGACTTTACGCCCAACGTAACTCACACCCGTCCACGTAAAACCATCTCGACCAACCGAAATTTGGTACCGCTCCGCAGTCCCATTGCCCAACGTTCTAAAAAGCAACCGTTCGTCGTTATAGATAAAGATCGTGCCAGCAGCTTGGGTGCTTTCAAACGGAACGACTTTCATCGTTTCTTTGCCATGTGTCCGCGGAACACCCTTATTGCCTGCCTCAGCTGCCCCCGCGACAAAAAACGCGCCTACAAGGCATAAAGCACTGCGACGATTGTATTTGCTGGGGACAACTCGGGTCATGCTGAGCTCTTCTCAGTTAGTATGCCCTTTTTCATATACTTCGTCAGAATCTTCGCAAACTTTGTTCGTGGCGCAACTTCTGTTAACGAAATCCCCCGCTCCAAAGCTTCACTCATCAAAGGTATATTGAGTGGCAAATAGATAATTGGAACCGCTCCTAAAAGTTGCTCTAACTTTTTGCGCCCAATCCGTTGACCAAAAATGCTAGATTGGCATTTGTTGACCAGTACCGTGATTTCCACTTCTTCTTGACGCAAGCGTTTGATCCGCTCAATCAGATTCATCGTGTGTTTCAATGAAGGCGGGTTAAGCTCGGTTACGATTGAGCAGCTATTTATGGCCGTCAGCACGTCATCGCGCCACTCAGTTTCGTAATAGGGAATGTCCAAAAAGGTTTGCGGATGCTCAATCGTTACGGCGTCCAGCATGCGCAAAACAAGCTCATACCCGTTCATTTCAGTATTCAGCTCAGGCCGAAGAAACGAATAGAGGAAAAAGCCTTGTTCATATTTCTTCTGAATTACCTTAATGAATTCTTGGTCGACGCGCTGGGGCGAGTTAGACACAGCTCCCAAATTGTAGTCATTTCGCATATTCAGATACTGACCAGCACTGCCACTTGAAAAATCTAGATCGAAAAGAGCGACAGATTGACGGCGCTTTGCAAGTTGTTTCGAAGCGATACCAGCCATTGCAAGCGCAACAGTGGTCGCACCAGCGCCGCCTGCCGTGGAAATGACGGCATGCACCTTGTGATCAGTTGTCTTGCGCGATCCAATGGATTTTCGAATTGTTGTAATCAATTCCTGAGTGTCAGTGGGTCTGACGAGCCAATCCTGAACCTTTTGGGCCAACAGAAATCTAGCTTGGTTTGCAGGCAATTCATTCGAAATAACAACGATTTGCAAATCTGGGGAATCGGCGCGCAATTGACGAATGGTTTCAGATTCAACTTCTTCGACCGTATCACAGTGGATAATCACAAGATTGGGCAAACCCGTAAGCGGCGCAGACAGTGTATGAAGCGGCTCCGCCAGGCGCGCAGTTATACGCGCTTGCGACTTGATTACGGATTGCAGTTCACCAACATCATGTGAACTACTATCGAACACAAGAACATGGTCATTTTCACTTTGAGTAATTTCGGATTGAATTGTCATTTTTTAACACCCAGACCCACAGGTCGATACATCTTCACTTGTGATTGAAACAGGATTAGAGGGAATTTTAAGACTATTAAGCCCTGGAATAAGTTTCCCAAAAAGTAAGAAATTGAATGAGGCATCATGAAGTTCAACTGTAATTGTTGTCACCGGTCCAAAAGGGCGCCCAACATATCCTAAGCCAGAACGGCGATACGTTACCTTAATCACATCAGCGGACAACAAGGGTGCGACGTCGCACATGCCCGGTACAGATGTTCCAGGCGAACCACAACGGCCATCACTGCCGAAATAGAGACGATCAAAGTTTGCCGTATTGCAAGTCGCTGCGCCCGCGCCACAGCTAACGGATCTAACGCCGTTTGGAACAGGATCACCTTCTAAAAGACCTGCTAAATCACTTTCAAGAGTCAAATAATCGGCATCCGTCACAATAGGTGAAGACACTGCGGCGAGCCGCGCGCCTACTTGCAAAGCTTTAACACTTTGGTTCCATTGAAATACGGCCGTCCCGAATTCAACCATCGCGACAAGAACCAAGATAACGATTGGCATCGAAATCATCGCTTCGACAAGCACTACGCCAGCCTTGTCAGATATTAGCTTTTTAAATTTGGAACCGCTCACCATCCGATGTACCTAGTCGTATATGAATATTGTATGGTGATGCCGCTATCAAAAATTGCATCAAACATTGGTGAACCCAAATATTGAACCTCGCCATGAACCCTAACGATATCTGATCGCTGGGGGGGATTGGGAAGCGTGTTGGGGCTAATAGTGAGCTGAAGCTCAGTATTCCAACCCGGAACACGCAGGGCGGTCCCTGTTTCAGGAGTCCCGTAAAACGCAATATTTCTCGCCCTGTCATTACACATCGCAACGCTTGTGCGACAGCGGCTCCAATACCTTGCAGCGTCGCGCACACCAACTTGAAGTTGTTGACGCTGCCACATCAATTGGCCCATTTCAAGAATTCCAAAGGTCAATATAGTAAGGATTGGAAGAACCAAAAGTGCTTCCACCAGCACGGCACCGCGCCGATCATCTATTAACCTAGGCCCGAAATGCTGTTGCATGTCTTTCTTTCAACTAACCCTCTAGCAATCTCCTCAAACCCGAAAACGCCTCGCGTCACCCACCTGCGCCAACAGGGCTGATGTAGGCGTTTGCGGGACGTGGGTCGATTTGTTGCATCACAGAATTTCGATAGACAGCATCACCGGCACGAAACGACACGGTGTCCCAGTTGTTCTCATAATCTGCGCACCCCGCAACAAGGGATGCACAGGAGATGACGATACTTATAAACCCAATCTTTTTACTTTTTAATGATGCCATCTTCGAACTCCAATTCAATTATGTGGCCATAAGGCCCTGGCGCGCCGCGACCTTCTCGGAAGCGGGTTAGAAGTTGATTGTCAACTTCAAGCATCCCTAGCAGGAACAACTCTACGTCGTTGCTTGGGACAGTCTCATCTAGCGGCGAAGCCAGTTGCGTATCAGGCGTTGCTGGCTGAACGAGACGTGGTGTTACAAGAATAACGAGTGTCTGACGTCAGCGCCTATGGGTCCAAATAGTCGTATTTGCTAAGAGAGTGTTTCTGGCTCATCGTAACCACCAAGGAGTGGAAGATGAGACAG
>NZ_JBDMZG010000039.1:0-2842 GCF_039769035.1 Pacificibacter sp. | reverse complement strand
TAAGCCTACCCGATACGCAAGGCGCGGGGTTAGATGAGACGACGGTAGCTGTCTGTTTCGATGGAACATGGCAAGACGTCTCGCTTGTTGACCGCACCACGCTGGCCCTTGGCCAAACCGTTGAAGGCCCCGCGATCCTGACAGAGCCCACCGGCACCAATGTGATTGAACCCGGCTGGCGCGCCACCTGTGCGGCGGGCGGTAACTTAGTCCTTGAACGCACCACCCCCATCGCCCGGGCCGAGGCGATCGGCACATCTGTTGATCCCGTCATGCTGGAGGTGTTCAACAACCTGTTCATGTCCATTGCCGAACAGATGGGGGCCACACTCGCCAACACCGCTTATTCGGTGAACATCAAGGAACGCTACGATTTTTCTTGCGCGATCTTTGACCAAAACGGCGATCTGGTGGCCAATGCCCCGCATGTTCCTGTTCACCTCGGCTCTATGTCTGAAAGCGTCCGCACCGTTCTGCGAGAGAATGTAGGCAAGATCCGGCCCGGCGATGTGTTCATGATGAACAATCCCTTTAACGGCGGCACGCACTTGCCGGACGTGACGGTGATCACGCCCGTTTTTGATGCCACTGGTGCCACCATCATCTACACTGTCGCCTCGCGTGGCCATCATGCCGACATCGGCGGCAAGACACCCGGGTCAGCGCCCCCGGACAGCCGGGTTATTGAGGAGGAAGGCGTGGTGATCGACAACTTCCTCCTCGTCGAGCAGGGGCAGTTGCGGGACCCCGAGACGCGTGATTTGCTTGCCTCTGGTACGTATCCTTGCCGCAATGTCGACCAGAACATGGCTGACTTAGCCGCACAGATCGCAGCGAATGCGACGGGCGTTGCAGAGTTGCAGAAGATCACGACCCAGTTCGGAATTGAGGCCGTTCGTGCCTATATGGGGCATGTTCAAGATAATGCCGAAGAAAGCGTTCGGCGTATTCTGGACGTTTTGAAAGACTGCTCATTCAGCTATCCGATGGACGGCGGCGCTCAAATCAACGTGGCCATCACGGTCAACAAAGCAAATCGCAGCGCGACGATTGATTTCACCGGCACTTCGCGACAAAGCCCGCTGAACTATAACGCGCCGCTTTCGATCTGTCGGGCTGTCGTCCTTTACGTGTTCCGTACACTTGTTGGCCGCGATATTCCGATGAACGAAGGCTGTCTTAAACCGTTGGAGTTGATTGTGCCCGAAGGGTCGATGATCAACCCCCGTGCCCCCGCCGCCGTTATATCTGGCAATACCGAGGTCAGCCAATCCATTGCGGAGGCGCTTTACGGTGCACTTGGTGTGATTGCGAGCTCTCAGGGCACGATGAACAACTTTGTCTACGGCAATGACGTGTTCCAGAACTACGAGACCATTTGCGGCGGCACTGGGGCGGGTAACGGTTTTCACGGAACAAGCGCGGTCCATAGCCACATGACCAACACCCGCATGACAGACCCGGAAGTGCTTGAAACCCGTTTCCCTGTTCGTGTCGATGAATTCGCTATTCGACACGGTTCCGGCGGCGCAGGTGCGTTTGTTGGCGGCGACGGCATCGTGCGACGGTTGACCTTTAATGAGGCAATGACCGTCACAACGCTCAGCTCGCACCGCGTTGTCGCACCCCACGGGACACATGGCGGGTCCCCAGGTGCCACCGGTGAAAACGCCGTGCAGCGGTCAAATGGGGTGTTTGAGCTGCTGGACGGGAACGACCAGGTGGAATTGGAGCCAGGCGATTCATTTATCATGAAAACACCCGGCGGCGGTGG
The DNA here is from genome assembly GCF_039769035.1 of Pacificibacter sp. Classification (NCBI taxonomy): domain Bacteria; kingdom Pseudomonadati; phylum Pseudomonadota; class Alphaproteobacteria; order Rhodobacterales; family Roseobacteraceae; genus Pacificibacter; species Pacificibacter sp. The sequence continues at coordinate 1,068 of NZ_JBDMZG010000039.1, read as the reverse complement.
TTTTGGGAAGGCAAACCTATGAAGTTTTATCACTCTGGCTCAGAAATAGACCTTACCGTTGAGCACCTCTACGTTGCCGGTTGGACTGGTCGAAATGCTGATGCAGTGCAGCATCATATCGACGAGCTTGCGGAGATCGGGGTGGCGCCGCCAAGCGAGGTGCCACTCTATTACCGCGTATCCAGCAGTCTTCTCGTTCATGCAAACACCATCGAAGTGCTTGGACCAGAAACATCGGGAGAGGTTGAACCGCTCATCATACAAAGTGCTGGTGCCTTGTGGCTCGGCTTAGCATCTGATCACACTGACCGCGGTTTGGAGGCATATTCAGTCGCGGCTTCAAAGCAGATTTGCGCAAAACCCGCGGCCAAGGACGTTTGGCGATTGTGCGAGGTCGATGCAGACTTGGACACCTTAATACTGCACTGCTCAATCAAAGAAGACGGAAACTGGGTCAGCTATCAAGTGGGCGCTCTCTCAAACATCTTGCCGTTGCAAAAACTGATCAGCCGCTCTGGCATGGGGGACAACTCAGCGATGCTCTGTGGGACGCTTGGGGCAATCGGTGGTGTTAGACCTTCGCATGCTTACAAAATGGAACTTGAAGATCCAAAGCGAAACCGGCGGATTACACTCGAATATTCTGTTCGTAAGCTGCCAACAGTTCTTTAGAAGAACCAGAAGGAGAATCCGCGCTATCAAGCCCAATAGAGGCGTAGGCTTTGGTATAGGTCAACGCCAAGCTATCGAATGGCCACTTCGGTGACATTGGTTGCGTCGCAACGACAGGCTTGCTGCATGGGCGAGGGAGTGCTGCGTTAGCGAAGCATGAAAATCGGATGGCGGCTTCGTCCGCAAAGGAGACATCTGGGCAGAATGTAGCGAAGGGCTGCTTCCCGCCATTATCCGTCGGCAGGGTGCTGTCAGACGAATGAGAACTCGCATCGGATTGCTGTCGCAGCTTTAATCTACCGGTTACTTCCTCGGCGACTGGTTCTTCAGTCGCTTCAGTTGATGCCACGATTGCAGTTGGCTCTTCGGGGAGCGAGGTTGCACCCCAGTTTGGAT
>NZ_JBDMZG010000204.1:0-9430 GCF_039769035.1 Pacificibacter sp. | reverse complement strand
GTACATAGATGTGAACTCTGAGCAATTGAGTGAAGCTGTGGAGTTGCTGTAAACAATTGGCCCAGTGCGGACCTTCGAACAAGGTGCAGCTAATGGCTGTTTTGAGCCCTGAGTGGAAGTGACAAAATCTTGCTGCGCGCGCTCGCAGCAGAAGATTTTCAACGACCGCATCATTTTCAGCGCTGCTGCGCGGCGTGATGACCAGCCGTTTACGTATGTCGCAGCGATAAAGAGAACAGGATCTACAGGATGCGGACTTTCCGGACTTGTGCAGCCGCCGATATTGCTTGTGCAGAAACCTGATGGGTTTTCAGTGACGTAGTTGCAGTGCTGTTTTTCCCCAGCCCTGGCAATCGATTGCGTTGAACCCAACCGAGACCAGGCCGAATGTTCGCCACATCCTGTTTAAGGCATCGAGATCAGGGCAACGCCAATTTCCCAAAAGGTACGCCGAAGCAATCTGCGCAAATGCTGACACTGTTTTCCCGAACAAAAGCAAAAACGAGTTCAGAGTTGGTATTGGCTCTATTCGCTCAACACGACTGGACGCTGTTCATTCAATTCTTTCGCGGCAATCTTCATGAAGTTTCGGATCAAACCAGCGCCATCCTGATCATCCGAATAGTTCCCGACATGCTCTGGTTCGGTCTGTTCATACATGCAGGACCAGACGGATCGGCGAGATTCCGGGTGGAACTGAGTTGTGTACCAGTGGTTGCCATGGTCGATACAGATGGCGCTGCTTTCACCGATGCGGGCTAGGACCTTTGCCTTCTGCGCGTCTGACGGTATCACATGCAGATAATTGGCAAAGTTGAAGCGGGGGGATGTGGACAGGCCATCAAACAGGGGGTGCTGGTGCCCAAGATCTGTCAGTTCAATCTCATATGTTCCAGCAAGCGTCCCTCCGACGCGGCCATCAAGCACGCCATCCTCGAATTGTGTCGACACCAGTTGATGTCCGCCACAAACACCAAGCAACGGCTTCCCGGCATCGCGATACCGGCGTAGCCAGGCATAGAGCGCGTGTAGCCAGGAACGGTCCTCGGTCACCACATGCATCGTGCCGCCGAGGATGACACAATCGACATCATCCACTGCAGGCAGTGCGTCACCACGACAAATGTCGACGCCGGATAGTGAAAAACCCGTTTCCTGCGCCACTGGTCCAAACCAGTCCACGATCCAGTCTTTTTCCTGGCCGGATGAACATAAGCATCCAAAGTGATCCGGGTTGAAAAGTTCATTTTCGCCCAACATGGAAATGAACAGCAAGGAGCGTACAGCTTTTTCGGTCATGTCGTTTCTTTCTCTGTCTTGGATGGACCACTTTCGAACAATGTACCGCCTTCCTCCTGGATGGCATCCAGACGCGACACTACCACCCTGAGATAGGTCTTGTGAATCGAGACCGTCAACTTGACATCGCCGATCTCCAGACTGCGGCGCAACATTCGGATCTCATCCCTCAAATCCTCGACTTGGACACGCATATCGACGCGATCCAGCAACAGAAACCAAAAGCGTGCGGACTGATAGAACAATGTGTCGTTGATGTCCTTCAGCACAGCGTTGGTGGTCAATCCATGCAGGATCTTATGCAGGCGAAGAAGCACCCGAGCGAATTCGCGTTTGTCGTGATCGTGCAGCATAGAATCGCACCGCGCTTCCAGCCCGCGCATCTCGTCCAGTATGTCCGGGTTCCGAGGTGCCGGAGTGGAATCGCCCATCGCATCCATGAGCCGCATGCGCACGAGATAGATATCGCGCATGTATTTCAGATCGATTGAGGTAACGATGGTGCCATGCCCATGTTGGCTGGAGATCAGGCCGTTATGTTCAAGCTTTTGCAGCACGTCCCGCATCGGCGTACGGCTGATGCCGAATTCCGCTGCGAGTTCCCGTTCGTTCAGGCGCGTCCCAGGCTGATAATCCAGAAGGCAGATACGCCTGCGCATTTCTAGGTATATATGGCTCTTTGTCATGCGTTGCTCATTATCTTTCATGGGGCTTCTCACTTATATCATCCACCCAAGAAAACTGTCCATATCGACGTTGCCGCCCGATACCAAAGCAACGATGGTCTGCCCTTGGAAGGCTTCTTTGTTCGACCAAGCGGCTGCTACTGAAACTGCGCCACCTGGTTCTGCAACAACCTTGAGCTCGGTGAACAGAACCCGCATTGCGGTGACAACGTCCGGCTCGTTGACGGAATAGCCACCTGAAAGTGTTTTCAGGTTGATTGGAAAGGTCAGCCTTCCGGGCCGCGCTGTCACGATTGAGTCGCAAATCGAGCTGTGACCTGGCTCAATCGACAGGGCCGTTCTCGCCTCCAATGAGCGCTTGGTATCATCGAAATTGCAGGGTTCCGCCGCCCAGATTTCAGTTTCCGCTTGGCTCGCAAGCATGGCCGTGGACACCCCGGCGATCAGCCCACCGCCGCCAACCGGGCAAATGACCCTATCCGCCTGGATGCCAAGCGCGTCCAACTGCTCAGCTATTTCCAGTCCGGCTGTGCCTTGCCCGGCCATTAGGTGGTAGTCGTCATAAGGTGGCACCAGCGTTGCGCCAGTTTTTTCAGCGATGTTCCGGGCGATTTCGGCACGGTCACCCGCCTGTCGGTCATAGGTGATAACCTCGCCCCCCCAATGGGCGGTGTTGTCCAGTTTTATGCGGGGCGCATCGGAGGGCATCACGATTTTTGCCGCAACCCCCATCGCGCTGGCCGCTGCGGCGACACCTTGCGCATGGTTGCCGGATGAATATGCTACGACCCCCGCCTTGCGCTGTGTCTCGTCTAATGACGCGATCTTGTTGTAGGCGCCGCGTATTTTGAACGAGCCGGTCTTTTGCAGGCATTCCGGCTTGATCAATAACCGGAACCCAAGTGCGTTGTTCAGCAGAGGAGATTCCAGCAACGGGGTTTGGATCGCTACATCCTTCAGCCGCTCTGCAGCTTGGGTGATCATTTCAATGGTTAGCACTGTCTCACGTCCCCACTTGCAAAGTTGAATGGAAGCGGCGCAACAGAGCAATCACGCTTTGGGCGGTGATGATGCCGGTGGCCGGGTTTTCAGCGCTTGGACGGTTCTGAATAGACATTGTGAAATCCGAACTGTCGGAAGTTACCTCTACCGAATGTGTGTTTCGCGTCAGGCTAGGATCAGCCCAGACCTCCATGCTTGTCTTGTCCGGACCAAGCCCAGCCAGGCTGATCGCGGCCGCGACATTCACGTTGGCGGGAAACTCGCGCGCCACTTCGGTGACGCTGCCCGCAATGACCTGCATCGGCTCCTGTAACGCGGTCAAATCAATACCTGACCGCGCAACAAACTGCGCCTTCACCAGGCCATCGATTGGTTTGCGGGTTACAATCTTGACTGTGTCAATTTGCCCGATGTTCGCCGCATTCAACGCATCCAGCCCCAGCATCGCCCCTGATGCGACAAGGATGTGGCCTCCGCTCTCGTCGGCAAGAGAGATCAAGTCATCCCGACCAAGAAGCTGACTGGCCGAAAGAACGATCAGATGCTTACCCGCCCGCAGCACGGGCGCGGCCAAGTCACCGAACAACGCAGGCGGTAACGCTTCAATGACACAATCGCTTGCCTCCGCCAAAGCAGCGAAGTCGAGCACTGGCACCGGCTGTCTCAGAGTTTCATTCAACGCGGCTGCTTTTTCGATCGTGCGCGCCGCTATGCCGCTCAGCCCGCATCCGGGAACGTCGCCACGGTCCAATGAACGGGCAACGTCAGCGCCCACAGCACCAATACCGGCAACTCCAATTCTCATAGCTTGCCTTTCCTGAACAGCAGGTCTTCTGGAGACAGGTGTGATTTCATGCTCAATCCGCCGCCTTCACAGCGGACAGGAATTGTTGTGTGCGTTCACGTTGGGGATTGCCGAACAGGCTTTCAGGGGCTCCTTGTTCTTCGATTTTCCCCTGATAGAAAAAACAGACGCGGTCCGAGATATCACGCGCAAAGGCCATCTGGTGTGTCACCATCAGCATGGTGAGGTTATGCTCAGCCACCAGCTTGCGGATGACGCCGGTCACTTCGCCGATCACCTCGGGGTCTAACGCCGAGGTGACTTCGTCAAACAGCATCACCTTGGGGCGCATGGCCAGCGCCCGGGCGATAGCGACACGTTGCTGCTGACCGCCCGACAGGCGCGAGGGATGCTGATCCTTCTTGTCGATCATGCCGACCATCGACAGCAACTCTTCGGACCTTTCACGGGCCTCGTTCTTTGGTAGGCCCAGAACCTGCATCGGCCCTTCCATGCAGTTCTGCAGGGCAGTCATGTGCGGGAACAGGTTGAAATGTTGAAAGCACATGCCGATCGAAGACCGCGCCAGACGCAAGTACTTTGGGTCTGCCGGTACTAGAACGCCGTTCTTTCCCATATGCGTGAGCGGTTTACCATCGACATAGATGACGCCGCCATTGATGGTTTCCAAAGTCATCAGCATGCGCAGAACGGTTGTTTTGCCAGAGCCGGACGGGCCGATCACGGTGACCATCTCGCCCTCGGACACATCCAGATCCAGGCTGTCCAGAACCGTCAGTGCACCATAGCTTTTGGTGACATTCATGAACCTCACCATCGGCACATCGGGCCCGGTCAGTTCCAGTGGGTATTGCGACATATCTTCCATCAGTTCATTCCCAGTTTCTTACGCATCCAGGCTTCAAAGACCCGGATCAGCCCGGCAGCGGGCAGTGAAATCGCCAAGAAGATGATCCCGACCATGGTATAGGGTTCCAAATACCGGTAGTGTGACCCACCGATTCCGTTCGCCGCCTGCATCAGCTCGGCCACACCGATCACCGACAGCATCGGTGTGTCTTTGAATATGCCAACAAGATAATTTCCCATGCCAGCCAATGAGGGCGGTAAGGCCTGCGGGATGATAACGCGGAAATAGGTCTTGGTTGTGCTTAGGTTCAGCGCAGTACAAGCCTCCCACTGTCCTTTAGGCACGGAATCGAGGCCGCCGCGATAAACCTCGGATAGGTACGCCGAATAATGCAGCCCGATGGCGATCATCCCCGCCACCCAGGGACTGAGGCGTATTCCGAATTGCGGGCCGACAAAGAACACAAAGAAGATCTGCAACACCAGCGGCGTCGATCGAATGAACTCGACACATTCTCGCACCACAATTGTGACGATGCGCGACGGTGTGCGTTGCGCCAGCGCAAAAACCAGCCCCAGTACCACTGCGATGCCATAGCCGACCCCCGCAGCGGCCAGCGTGTTCAGCATAGCCTGTAAAAACCGGGGGAGAATTTCAAAGGCAAAATCCCAACGCCAGTCAAACATGGCCTACGCCCTCCCCATTTTGCGCGCCATGACGCGTTCAAGCCACCGCATGAACGGGGTCACGATCAGCCGCGCGAAGATGTAATAGATGATCAGGGCCGTCCCGAAAGCCTGCGCGGACAGGAAGGTCGACCCGTTTATCTGCTTGGCTTCGAACATCAGGTCGGTGACCGAGATCAACGACACCAGCGCGGTCGCCTTCAGCAGCTCGATCATAAGGTTGCCCCAAGGCGGCAGCATGTTCAGAAACGCTTGGGGCAGGATGATGCGATACATCCGTTTGGCCGGAGACATCGAGATCGCATAGGCCGCTTCCCACTGCCCTTTGGGGACCGACTGAATGCCGCCGCGAACGAGCTCGGCACCATAGGCTCCGAGGTTAAGCCCGACGGCGACGAAACCGGCATAGAACTTGTCCAGCGTCAATCCGAACAGCGGTAGGACAAAGAAGATCCAGTAAAGCTGAATAAGAAGAGACGTGCCCCGGAAGATTTCAATGTAAGTCCCGGCTGTCCAGCGCACTGCGGCATTGCGTGACATTTTCATCAACCCTGCAGTCAGGGCAACCAGAATGGCAAGCGTGGCCGACAAGAAAAACTGCGCGATCGTGACCAGTGTTCCGTCCAGATACCGCGGTGCGTTCTGGGCAAGAAATTCCCAATATGACATGACGCCTCCGCGGAAGGGGAAAGAAGTCAGGCGGACCGAACGCGGACCGCCTGCTAGGGCTATGCCATCAACGGTTTTGGCAGATCCATTCGGTTGTCACGCTCGGATCTGGAACCTGTAGATTGGTGTATTCGTATGGCGCAACGGCAGCCAACATCTCTTCCGAACCCAGATACTTTGCCTGCGCGGCATTGAAGGCCGCAAGAAAGTCGCTGTCTTCTGGCCGGAATCCGATACCCACCCAGTTCTGGGTCCACTCAGGCAACGCGTTAGGATCGGTGACCTCAAGCTCGCCATTAGATTGGGCCGCCAGATTTTTCCCGGTAAAGAACGTCACTGCGCCTGCGTCAGCGCGCCCAACCCGCATTGTGGCAAGGATTTCGGTTGGCCCGGGCACTTCGAGTATCTGATCAGCCGCGACACCTTCGCGTTTGGCGGCGTCGACCGTATTGTAACCAGCACCAGTGACCATCGTAGCCCCCTGATCTTTGATGTCAGCATAAGAGGTGATGTTTTTGGGATTGCCAGCGGGGACCACAAAGGCGTCGCCGAAAATTCCCATCGGCTCAGAGAAATCAATACTCTCACAACGCGCTTCAAGAATGTACATGCCACCCGTGATGATATCAAAACGATTGGCTTTGAGGCCCGGAATCAATCCGCCCCAATCGGTTACGACCGGTTCGACGTTGTCATAACCCATCGCCTTCAAGACGCCGAGCGTGTGCACGTTTGCAAATCCAAGTGGTACGTTGTTGTCACCCGGATAGGCCCACGGCACCTCATTGGAAAAACCGATCCGAATGGTTTCGCCACTTTCAAGGCGATCCATCAGCGGACCAGCCAGCGTCGACGTCGCGACACCCACAATCGTTGTGGCGGCGATAATGGTGGTTTTTAACATCCAGTTCATTGAACTCTCCCTGAGTTGTTTTTCCGATTTATGGTTAATTGGTATACCTTATAGAGAAATATGCAATAACAAAAACATCAAAATCTCATTAAATTAGGAGGTACTGGGAATATATCGTTATAAAATGTCACTTGACTGATTATTGGTATACCTTAATGGTCGATTTTGAGAAATCAACTTAAGTGTGGAGATACAGATGATCGAACATGCCCCATTCCCCAAAGACGAACTGGACCGTCGAATCAACCGGGTAAAGACCGCCTTGGCCAAGCAGAATCTAGACGGGGTTGTGATCGCATCTCCCGAAAACATCTATTATCTGACTGGAATGGACCACTGGGGATTCTTTGCGGCTCATGTTCTCATTGTAAACCGTGATGGCGAGATGGCACTGGCCTGCCGGGCAATGGAAAAGATCACCTTTGACAATCAAGTGAGAAACGCCCGCTTCTACGGCCATCAGGACCACGAAGAGCTGTCTGATTATGTCGTGCAAGCGATGAAAGACCTGGGCCTGTCCGGTGGACGCGTCGCGCTCGAACGGCGCAGCCTGTTTTTACATTTGCATCATGCCGAAGGGATATTGGCACGTACACAGGGCATCGAATGGGTGGACGGGTCCGGTCTGGTCGACAACCTGCGGCAGGCAAAATCCCCGCTAGAGATCGAATACACTCGAAAGGCCGCCAGGGCTGCAGATCTGGGTATGAGCGCTTGTATTGACGTGATCCGCGACGGCGCGACAGACTATGAGATCGCTGCCGAATACATGCGAGTGTCTACCCTGGAGGGCAGCGAACCGACCGGCTTTGGCCCGTTCATTCGCCCAACCACACGTCTGGGCGAAGAGCATACCACCTGGCGCGGCGAAACCTTCCGAAATGGCGATGCGGTGTTTCTGGAAAATGCAGCATCCTACCGCAAATATCAGGCTCCCATGGGCCGACTGGTGTATGTTGGCAGCGCGCCGGAAGGGGCTGAGAAATCGGCAGAGCTGGCCATGGACGGCATGAAGGCAATTTGCGGTGCATTGAAAGTAGGCGGCAAGGCAGGCGATGCATATGCCGCCTGGCGCGAGGTTGCGGCAAGCGGCGGATTGGCAGGCTACGAACGGCATCATTGCGGCTACATGGTGGGCATCGGATTCCCACCCAGTTGGACAGGTGGTTCAATGGTGACCAGCCTGTTCCCCGGATCGGAGCGCACGCTGGAGGTGGGCATGGTGTTTCACGCCCACAGCTGGTTCACCAACACGGATGTTGTCGACTATTTCATCTCAAACACGGTCATCCTCACCGGAGATGGTGCCGAAGTGCTGACCGCCACAACACCTGAAAACCTTATCATAAAGTGATAACACTCACCGAAAGGCACACAATGCTGACCCAAGAACACAGAGCCGCTTATCAAAACGACGGCGTGGTTCGAATCAAAAACGCATTTTCGCAGGAATGGCTGGACGAAGTTCGAAGTTCGATTGAATTTGGTCGCGCCAATCCGGGACCGATGTATCTGGATTATTCCAAAGACACCAATCCGGGCACCTACTGCACGGATATGTGGATCTGGCGCGAGAATATCCACATGAAGAATTTCATCTTCAATTCCCCAGCGGCGGAACTTGCGGGCGAAGCGATGGAGGCCAGTTCCGTTGCACTCGTGACTGACAATTGGCTGGTGCGAGAGGCCGGCGCGGTGAACAGAGCGCCCTGGCACCATGACAATCCCTATTTCGATGTCAGCGGCGAATGGTGTGTACTGTGGATGGGACTTGAACCCGTGCGTCAGGGTGAGGGCGTGGTATTCCTCAAGGGTTCGCACAAATGGGGACGCAAATTCATGCCTCTCAGCTTTGCCGGCACCGGACAAAAGGCAGCACTACAGGAACCCTATGAGCCCACACCGGACTTCACTGAAAATCTGATCGATTATGACGTGCAGGAATTTGATCTGGACCCCGGTGATTGCCTAATCTTCGACTCACATACATTGCATGGTGCCCCCAATCCCGTACCGCCTGAACGCACCGTCAACCGTCTGACAATGCGCTTCGCCCACGGGAATGCAGCGTTTGAAAAACGAGGCAGTTGGACCGACGCGCAAACAGAATACTGGCAGGCTCAGGGACTGAAGGAGGGCGAACCTATTGTAGGTGATCTGCTGCCGCTTGTGTGGAGCCGGTAGCTCCTTTCCGACTCCGATGCCAAGCGGCGAAAGAACAGTTCGAATTCGGTGTCTCATGATGGATTCCAATGGCTTGTTTAGCGACATCGGTTGCCTCCCAGCGAAAAGCTTGCCGCAGCTGCGAAGGAATGCTGCGCTAGCAATGGCTGCGTTAGCAAAAGGCGGCTGTGTCCGCATAGCAGTCGTAAGATGATTACGCAGCGAATGGCGGCTTAGAGCCCAATATGACAGGTGCTACAAAAGTATTGCACGTCTGTTATTCTATAAACTTAATGTCCGTCGTTTAGATTCGTGAGGCCAAAATTTTGAAACCCCCAGTGTATAATATTTGCCCAG
>NZ_JBDMZG010000203.1:0-24144 GCF_039769035.1 Pacificibacter sp. | reverse complement strand
GGCCAGACCCCTGCACGGATGCGCACTGAATCTGCTGTGGTCAGCCAATAGGCCGCGCCGGTATCTGGACCGTCAGCCACATCTTTAAAAAACGGAGCCTTTTCCATATCCATCCTCGAAAAAATAATAAATTCAAATATATAAATGCGCCACGCCGCGACAGCGGGGCGCTATTTTGCATAGGTATCTCTTATGCGAGGGCCGCGCCGAGTTGCATCGCCATGCCCATATCGCCATCCACGGTGAGCTTGCCTTGCATGAACGCGGCTGTTGGGTTCACGTCGCCTTCGATCATGCCTTGAAATGTCTCAACATCGGCCGTGAGCGTCACATCTGCATCATCATCGCCTGCACGTGCGCCGTCTGCATCAACGATGACAGAGCCTTCGTCGGAGATAACAAATTTCGCAGTGCCAGCTGCAAATCCGCCGTCAATCTTTGCATTCAGTGCTTTGACAGCTTCGGTCACGATATCGCTCATAGGTCTTCCTTTGGTTTTATTCATTCACTTCTTTTACATATCGGGCATTGCCCACAAGTGCCAAGAAGCTACACTTACAAATACTATGACCCGTATACGTCAGTTTCTCAAATGTATCGTTACGTTCTTGTGTCTTTGTTTGGCGCAGGGGGCGTTTGCTGTGGATACGGCGAAATTGGACGATTTATTTGCACAGCTTTTGCAGGCTGATCCTGTGGATGCACCGGTCATTGAGCAAAACCTATTCGCAGAGCTGTCCAGATCTGGGTCTGATGCGATGGATCTTTTGCTTGAACGGGGGCGTGAAGCGATTGCTATGGGTGATTCTCGTTTGGCGATTGAACACATGACTGCGCTTGTGGATCACGCGCCGAACTTTGCCGAAGGGTACAATGGGCGTGCAACGGCCTATTATATTGCGGGGCTGTACGGCCCTGCGATGGCGGATATTGGCACGACGCTGACGCTTGAACCACGTCACTTTGGGGCCATGTCAGGAATGGCGCTGATCTTGGACGAGCTGGGCGAATATGACAGCGCGTTGACTGTGTTGAAGGCCATTCGCGATATTTATCCGCTTATGGAGGGATTGGACGAAAGAATTGAACGTCTGGAACTGGCACTTTCAGGTGTCGCGCTTTAAATGACATCCAAAGGCTAAAAGGGCAGGTGCCATGAGCAGCGCGATGGGGCTTAATCCCCGTATCACAGCCGTGTTGGGGTCGACCAACACCGGCAAGACCCATTACGCGATTGAGCGGATGTTGACGTATCGATCTGGTGTGATCGGTCTGCCGCTGAGGCTTTTGGCCCGCGAGGTCTATGACCGCATCGTTGAAATGCGCGGGCCTTCTGTTGTGGCGCTTGTCACAGGCGAAGAGCGCATCGTGCCGCCACGCACGCAATATTGGGTCTGCACCGTTGAGGCCATGCCCAGCGACATAGGCCCCGATTTTCTAGCCATTGATGAAATCCAGCTTTGCGCCGATCCTGAGCGCGGGCATGTGTTTACGGATCGCCTGCTCAATGCGCGTGGCACGCATGAGACGCTGTTCCTTGGCTCTGAAACGATGAAATCGGTCATCGCGGAATTGGTGCCCAAAGCCCAGTTCATGCGGCGCGAGCGGTTTTCGACGCTGAGCTATGCGGGGTCGAAAAAGCTGGGCCGCATGCCGGAACGTGCTGCAATTGTTGGGTTTTCCGTAGACAACGTCTATGCCATTGCCGAGCTTTTACGCCGTCAAAAGGGCGGGGCTGCGGTTGTGATGGGGGCGTTGTCTCCGCGCACGCGCAACGCGCAGGTCGAGATGTATCAAAACGGTGAGGTCAACTATTTGGTGGCCACAGACGCCATCGGGATGGGGCTGAATCTGGATGTGTCCCATGTGGCCTTTTCAGCCACGCGCAAATTCGATGGACGGCGCATGCGTGATTTGATGCCCAATGAATTGGCGCAAATTGCCGGACGCGCTGGGCGGTATCAGACCGATGGCACCTTTGGCGTCACCGGCGAAGCATCTCCGCTGGACGAGGGCGTGATTGAAGCGATTGAACAGCATCGGTTTATGCCTTTGAAAAAGCTCAACTGGCGCAACACGCGGCTTGAGTTTGGCACCGTGGACACGTTGATCGGGACGCTGGAACAGCCCCCGAATGACCCCAGTTTGATCAAAGCGCGCGAGGCAGATGACTTGGCATCGCTGAAGACGTTAGGTCATTTGCAAACCGTTCGCAGCCGTGTGCGCGGCAGTAAAGACGTGCGGTTGTTGTGGGATGTCTGCCGAATCCCCGACTTTCGCAGTATTTCACACGGCGAACACACCAGCCTTTTGGAGCGGATTTTTGATTTTCTTCATGGGGTTGGGCGGATTCCCGACGATTTCCTTGCGGGACAGATGAAGCGTATTGACCGCGTGGAAGGGAACATTGATACCCTCTCTAAAAGACTCGCCTATGTGCGCACTTGGACGTATGTTGCGCAGCGCACGGGTTGGGTTGATGACGAAAAGCATTGGCGTTCGGAAACGCGCGCAGTAGAAGACCGATTGTCAGACGCGTTACACAACGCATTGACGCAAAGATTTGTTGACCGGCGGACGAGTGTTCTCCTCCGGCGGTTGAAACAGAAGGAGGGCCTTGTGGCCGACGTAAACGAAAAAGGTGAAGTGACGGTTGAGGGTGAACTCATTGGCCGTTTGGAAGGGTTCCGTTTTAGCCAAGATAAGGCTGAGACAGCGGATGAAGCAAAGACATTGGCCCAAGCGGCTGTGGCTGTGCTCGCCCCTGAATTCCACTTGCGCGCCGACCGGTTCTACAACGCACCGGATACTGAAATGGATTTCACCGAGCAGGGTGGCCTCATGTGGGGCGAACACGCTGTTGGGAAATTGGTGGCGGGTGACGACGCAATGAAACCACGTGTTGTGGCGTTCGTTGACGAAGTTGCAGGCCAAGATGTGATCGACAAGGTCACACGCCGGTTGCAGCATTTCATCGACCGCAAAGTCTCAACACTGTTTGAGCCTCTGATCGCGATGTCCAAAGACGAAGCGCTCACAGGTTTGGCCCGTGGCTTTGCCTTCCGCATGGTTGAAAACCTCGGCGTGCTTGAACGCGGTGCTGTTGCGACTGAAGTGAAAGAATTGGACCAAGAAGCCCGTGGTGCGTTGCGCAAGCACGGCATCCGCTTTGGTCAGTTCACCATCTTCATGCCTGCGATTTTGAAACCTGCGCCGACACGTTTGCGTTTGTTGCTGTGGTCTTTGTCTGCAAAACACGACGAAGCCCCTGACAGCCCGCCCCCTGGTTTGGTGACAATTCCAGCCGCGGCGCATGCGCCTGAAGGCTACTACGCGATGTCTGGCTACCGTTTGGCTGGCGCGCGTGCGATTCGTATCGACATGTTGGAGCGCTTGGCAGATTTGCTGCGCACCAAAGACAGCCGCGCTGGTTTCGAAGCCAACCCGGACATGTTGTCGATCACTGGCATGACTTTGGAACAATTCGCTGATTTGATGGCGGGCCTTGGCTACGCTGCTGAAAAAGGCGAACGCGTTAAGGTCAAAGCGGCACCTGAAGCTCCGGCGGCGGAAACTGCCCCTGCGGAGGCATCTGAGACACCAGCCGACGCCGAAACACCCAGCGTTGAAGCTGTTGCCGAAGAGGCTGCCGTTGAGGCGGCTGCAAACGCAGCCCCAGCAGAGGCTGCCCCAGCTGAAATGGAAGTGTTCTACACCTTCAAATGGGGTGGCAATCGCGGTGCAAACCGTGGCGGCAACCGTGGTCAGCGTCGTCAAGACGGCGATGCGCAAGGCAAAGGTCGCCCGCAAGGCAAGGGCAAACCACGCCGTGACGGTGGCAAAGGCAAACGCGACGGCGGCAAAGGTGGCAACAAGCCGCAATCTTTCTCTGCACGCCCTGCGAAAAAAGAAAAAGCCATTGATCCTGATAACCCCTTCGCAGCAGCGCTGATGGGTTTGAAAGACTCTAAATAAGTTGGAAAAGCGGGAAACGATACGCCTCGATAAGTGGCTGTGGTATGCCCGCTTTTTCAAAACCCGCTCTCTGGCCACAAAGTTGGTCAGTGGCGGGAATGTTCGGGTCAATTCGAACAAAGTTTCCAAGCCATCTGTTGCTGTCGGCGCGGGCGATGTTTTGACATTTGTCCAAGCTAAAGTGGTCAAGACCGTGCGCATCGAAGCCTGTGGAACGCGACGTGGCCCAGCCCCCGAAGCACAACTGCTTTACGAAGATCTTTCGCCACCGCCTGAACCCAAGACAAAACCGGGGGAATTCGTTCCACCTGTGCCTAAATATGAGGGAAAAGGTCGCCCGACGAAGAAAGATCGCCGCAAGAGCCTCCTTTCCCGCTTTGATCTGCTTGAATGATCGCGCGCGGGGCGTTAGCAAAGGCCAAAGTTGAATTCCTGCCATTTTGATATTCTGGATACATCGCAATGACCTATGTCGTGATCGAAAACTGTATTTCTTGTAAATACACTGACTGTGTTGAAGTTTGCCCTGTTGATTGTTTCTACGAGGGTGAAAACATGTTGGTCATTCACCCTGATGAATGCATCGACTGTGGTGTGTGTGAGCCTGAGTGTCCTGCAGATGCGATCCGCCCAGACACAGAGCCAGAAATGGAAAAATGGGTTGAATTTAACCGCAAATATTCCGAAGCATGGCCGGTGATCTTGTCCAAGAAAGATCCAATGCCTGGTTACGAAGAGAAAGACGGCCAAGAAGGTAAAATGGCTGAGTTCTCTGAAGCAGCTGGCGAAGGCGGCTGATCGCTTTTTGAGACGACGCGCGCCTGCTGAGTGTTGCGGGCTGACGCGAATCATATCGCTTTGAAGGCCCACGCCATGTGTGACATGCGTGGGTCTTTCTTTCACAAAACCGCGCATTTCGGTCCGCTTTTACTACTATATCTCTGCGAAAACGGGCCAAATGCTGCCGCCTCTCGATGGCTGCACTTTTAAAAGGTCGGTTTTTTTGGTATGGTGGAACAACAACATTAGGACATACCTGCCTCACCCCCACCAGCACCGCTTGTCTGGGGCTTGAGTTTTTTGCGCCTTAATTGATCGATGGATCAATTGACCCTGCGGCATCTGCCAGCATGAGCGACGCGAAATAGGGAGTTCTAACTATCTGTACTTTGAGGAATTAGACTGCATATGAGCAAGACCAATAGACCCGACTACAGCCCGAATGATTTCGTCGTCTACCCGTCACACGGTGTTGGCAAAGTTGTTTCAATCGAAGAACAAGAAATCGCGGGTATCTCTCTCGAACTTTTCGTCATTGCGTTTGAAAAAGACAAAATGACCTTGCGCGTTCCAACGCATAAAGCCGACGAAGTTGGCATGCGGTCTTTGTCTTCGCCTGACGTCGTAGCACACGCTATGAAAACGCTGAAAGGCAAAGCCAAAGTGAAACGCGCGATGTGGTCACGTCGTGCGCAAGAGTACGAACAAAAGATCAACTCCGGCGATCTGATTGCCATCGCAGAGGTTGTGCGCGACTTGCACCGCACCGACGATCAACGCGAACAGTCCTATTCTGAGCGTCAGCTGTACGAAGCGGCCTTGGAGCGTATGACACGCGAAATCGCAGCTGTTGCCGGCACCGACGAAGTCGAAGCCGCAAAAACAGTCAGCGAAGTTTTGATGTCCCGCACGCCGCCACCTGCAGCTGCGTAAGCGTCTTTAAATCAAAAAAAACCGCCGCAAGATCACTCTTGTGGCGGTTTTTTCATGGGCTTTTGCTCGCGTATGGCGGTCCGCTTAAAGTGTTGAAAACACCAACAGGACGCTGATCTCACACAAGATTTGGGTTGCCCCCAAAATGTCGCCGGTTTGTCCGCCGATTTTGGCCTTGGCGATTTTGATCACGCTCCATACGACTGCGGCGCAGACACTCGCCGCCACAACAGTGGGGACAAACCCGCCAAACACAACTGAAACGCCCAAGGCAATCACCGCCCCCAAAACCACAGGTTTTCCTGTCGGTCGACCGGTTGTGACCGACAATCCATCTGAGCGCGCATGGGGCAACAGGGTCATGACAAAGGGCATCGCTGCGCGTGACAATACGGCGGCTGCAACCATGGCGCCCAAATGCATGGTGTTGACGACGGTGGCAAAGGCGGACACGCGCAAGGTCATCGCAAGGATCAGCGCCAAAACACCATAGGTGCCGATATGACTGTCGCGCATAATCGCAAGGCGGCGCGCAGGCTCCCAGCCGCCCCAAAGACCATCGGCGCTGTCGGCCAATCCGTCTTCGTGCAGCGCACCTGTTACAATCACACCGCAAACAATGGCGATCACGGCCGAGACGCCCAAGCCCAATCCAACCCAGTCGCCCAGCAAAGCGATGAACAACACGCCAAGCCCAACAGCCGCGCCGACAATAGGAAACGCCCAAGTGGCCTCGGCCGTGCGCTCAAAGCGGGCCTTGACGGGCAGGCGGGTCAACAGCGCAAACGCCGTTTTGATATCGCCAATCTGGGGACGAAATGGGCGATGTGTCATCGGGAAAACGCTCCATGCGGCAAAATTGATCTGTAAACCTTTAGGCCAAGCAGATAGACAAACTGCGACACAAAGACAATGACGGAGCACGGACATGGGTTTTACCTCACTCAGCGCATTCAACGCCATTTTGGCCGACTTACCAGACGCTGATCAGGACGCTTTGCTAGGCGCACAGGCACGCAATGCGACACTGACCAAACCCGCTGGCTCCTTGGGGCGTTTGGAAGAGATCGCCATGTGGTACGCGTCTTGGCGCGGCGATGCGCGCCCTGATGTGAACGCCCCGCAAGTGATTATTTTCGCGGGCAACCACGGCGTGACTGCGCAAGGCGTGTCCGCGTTCCCACCAGAAGTAACAGTGCAAATGGTGGCAAATTTTGAGCAGGGCGGTGCCTCAATCAACCAATTGTCGAAAAACGCAGGCGCTGCCATGTCCGTGCACGCCATCGAATTGGATCGCCCAACCGAAGATTTCACCACAGCCCCCGCAATGTCAGAAGAAGACTGTGTGGCCGCGCTCTTGATTGGCTGGAACGCTGTTTCAGAAACGTCGGACCTATTGGTGGTCGGCGAGATGGGGATTGGCAACACGACCCCCGCTGCGGCGATTGCAAACGCCTTGTTCGGCGGTGCGGCAGCCGAATGGACTGGGCGCGGCACAGGCGTGGATGATGCGGGTCTACAGATCAAAACGGACGTCGTGGCCAAAGGCGTTGCCAAATTTGGCGCGCAAGATCCTTTGCAGGTTCTGGCGGCTTTGGGCGGGCGCGAATTGGCCGCGATGGCGGGCGCAATTGCACGCGCGCGCGTGCTGCG
Source organism: Pacificibacter sp. (assembly GCF_039769035.1). NCBI lineage: Bacteria > Pseudomonadati > Pseudomonadota > Alphaproteobacteria > Rhodobacterales > Roseobacteraceae > Pacificibacter > Pacificibacter sp. The sequence continues at coordinate 16,803 of NZ_JBDMZG010000203.1, read as the reverse complement.
CATTCCGGTGATTTTGGACGGGTTCATCTGCTGTGCCGCAGCTGCGACGCTTGAAAAAGCACATGCAGGCGCGTTGGAGCACTGCATTGCAGGGCATGTTTCAGCCGAATCCGGCCATGCCCGTTTGCTCGATGCGCTTGGCAAACAGGCTTTGCTCGATTTGGGTCTGCGCCTTGGCGAAGGCTCTGGTGCTGCGCTGGCCATTCCTGTGGTGCGCGCCGCTGTGGCCTGTCATTCTGGCATGGCAAGCTTTGCCGAGGCGGGCGTCTCAGAAGGGTAAGCGCCGCCTCAGTGGCCGCTAGGACACCTTGGTGTCCGTGTCGCGCCCTTGTTGCAATTGCGTGACCAGCGCGGCCTCAAGATCAATGTCCAAGGCTTTGGATCGCTCCACATAGGCGGGGTTGTCTGCAACAGGTTTGCCCGGTTCCCACAGCTCCGCCAATTCGCGCAGCGCGTGGCGGTCGTGTTGGTAGTAAGCCTGTTCGCTCATGGAGGCGTCATAGTCTGACAACCCCATTTCTTCCAAGACATAGCGCCCCGCACGCAACGACGAGTCAAACATCTCACGTACGATTTTGTCAGCCCCCGCGCGGTAGAGTTCATACACATGAATTCGGTCGCGCGCGCGGGCGATGATCATCAGGTCAGGCTTCGCCTTGCGGCCAAACTCAACCAATTTGACAGCCGCTTTTGGATCATCCACCGCGACCACAAGGATCTTGGCGTTTTCCAATCCGGCCGCATGCAAAAGATCGGGCCGCGTCGGATCGCCGAAAAAGCCTTTGATCCCGAATTTGCGCATCACTTGAATGACCTTCAAATCGTGGTCGATGACAGTGGTTTCAAAGCCAGATGCGCGCACCAAACGGTTGACTGATTGGCCAAACCGCCCGATGCCCGCAATGATGATTTTCTGTTTGTCGTCGATTTCATCGTCCGGTTGCGTGGCATCCATTTTTGCCGAAATGCGCGCGCGCAGATAATCTTGGAACATGAAAAACAACGGTGTGAACAGCAAGGACAAAGCAATAATCAGTAACAGCCGCTCGCCGAGCCACAGTTCCAAAACGCCTTGCTGCAAGGAGAACGTCGTCAACACCATGCCGAACTCGCCAGCCTGCGCGAGTGACAGCGCGAGCAACCACTGCCCACGGGTGCGCAACGAAAATAGGCGCCCGATCAGCAGCAAAATACCACCCTTGAGCAACATCAATCCCACCGTCAGGGCGATGATTTCAATCGGGTCGCGGAACAGAATCGTAAAGTTGATCCCCGCGCCAACGGCGATGAAAAACAGCCCCAGCAACAGGCCTTTGAACGGTTCAATCGAACTTTCCAATTCGTGGCGAAATTCCGTATTGGCCAAAACAACACCGGCCAAGAATGTCCCCAAGGCTGGCGACAAGCCGACGGCGCTCATCAACAGGGCGATCCCAACCACAATGAAAAGCGACACGGCCGTGTAAAGCTCGCGCAGGTTCGCCGCATGGATGAACCGAAAGAACGGTCGCGTTAAGAACACGCCTGCGAAAATGATCAACGCCACGGCACCCAAGGTGGCCAAGGTGACGCCCCATCCTGGCAAGGTTTGCACCCACGTCGCATCCTCATGCGCCAGCGTTTGCACGCCGCGCGAAATTGACCCGTCTGGGTTGAACGACAAAAACTGTCCCACAGCCAAAAGCGGCAAAATCGCAATCATCGGAATGACCGCGATGTCTTGGGTCAACAGCACAGAAAACGACGCGCGCCCACCGCCGGTTTGCATGAGCTTTTTCTCGGATAACGTCTGCAACACAACCGCTGTAGACGACAGCGACAGGATCATCCCTATCGCCACAGCAGTTTGCCACGCGAAGCCCATAAACATCGACGCCCCTGCGATAGCGCCCAAGGTCAAAAAGATTTGCAGCCCCCCAAGGCCCAGCAATTTGTGCCGCATGTCCCAAAGCGCGCGGGGGTCCAGTTCTAGCCCGATGAGAAACAGCATCATCACCACGCCAAACTCGGCGAAATGCAACAGGTCTTCGCTTTCGTTGTGCTGAATGAGCCCCAAAATCGGCCCAATCACGATCCCTGCCAGCAAATATCCAAGGACAGATCCCAAGCCCAGACGCCGCGCCAAGGGAACGGCGATAACAATTGCACTGAGATAGATGAAAAACGGTGTCAGGATGCTGAGCATCTTTGCAGGTGACCTCTTTGTAAGTGCGCGTGCGTTTCGATCCGCGCATTCGCTTCCGCGAAACGCGTTCCAGATACCTTAGTGTCTCGTGCTGGCGCAGCAAGTGCAAGCCATGTGAAAGGGGGCGCAAGTGAGTGGCAGACAGAACCTGCGTAAAAAGCCAGCGATAATCCGTAGATTCGGTTAACCGCCGATCGTTAATGTCCGCGATTTTCCGTTTTTGATATAGGTGAGCGAGCTGCTTGAAATGGATTGAACGCGGCCCCCGTCAACGCGGTCGCCAACTTTGACTTTTGTCAAACGCCCCGATGGCAAGCGCACCAAGGCGCGGCGATCAGAATTGGACCCGTAAACCCCCATCAAATTGACTTTGCGCAGATTGATCGCGTTTTCGACAGTCGCCGCGCGTGCCACTGTGGTTTTGGTGGGGCCAGACGGAACTTTGGGCGCGGGAACGGCTGCTGTGACGCGCGCGGCCGCCGCATTGTTGCTGGATGTATCTTGTTCGGTCGGTGCAGCGGCCGCGGCCGCCGCTTCGGCTGCTTTGGCGGCAGCTGCAAGTTTGGAAATGTTGTTGGGACGCGCGTCGGGGATCAAGGACGCAGTTACGACAGGTGCCGTTGCTGATGGCGCAGCTTCACCTGCGGCTTTTGCCGCAGCCAATGCGGATTGTTGGGCTGACACAGGCCGCAGGGTGGGGCGAAACGCGCCAAGTTCGGCGTAGGTCAACCCACCTAGATTGGCTTGTTCGTTTTGCTCAATCAGCCCATCTGGACGCAAACGTGGAACGTATTGGGCCAAAAGCGCGCGCTCAGGATCTGGGGCTGTTTCTGCGTCTGGCGTGGATGCGGTCGCATCAACGTCTGGGCGCAGGCTGGGGACAATAGGCGGCGTGCCAGCAAAAACACGGACACCGGACGGGGTGAGTGCGCCTTCTGGCGTTGCACGGACCAAGCCCCGTTCATCAAGGTCGAACTTTGTGCCCGCAGGGGCAGGGCGCGTCTCAGGGCGTGGGGCGCTGTCGATGTCACGCGGCAGTGAATTTGGCAAAGCAACGGCATCTTGCGACTGAATTTTGGGGTCAATCGATGCAATATACAAATCGCCAATAGTTTCTTCCACCGCACCTGTGCCCGCGGTTGGTGCAATCGGCCAAATGCCCGTCGCAGCATATTGCCGGTTCAGTTCCTCGAAATCGATCGGTGCATCGTTGAAGGCGATCGGAGTGTCGTCGAAGGTGATAGGTGGATCCGTTGGGATCGGGGTTGTGGCCAATTCTGGCGCGCTGGCTGTCGCTGCCTCCGCCACTTCTTCTGCTTGCGGTTCTGGTGCGGGGATGGGCGCAAGCGGCACGGATGAACTGACGTCTGGCGCAGCTTCGATTTGCACTGTCTCAGCCGGTTGCGGCGTGTCTGGGGACCGCATGATCCATAGGCCTGCCAAAGCAATCACAGCCGCAGTTGCAGCAAGCGCACCAATTTTTTTCGGCGTTAAGGTCATGTTGGTTGGGGCAACAAAGCCGGCAAAGACTTCAGATTTCGGGGCCGTCGGCGGAGCAACTTTGCGCGATGCTGCAAGGGGCTTAGACGTCGTAGAGGCTGCCTTGGGGGCTGAAGCAGTGGGCTTTGCTGTCGCCGCGGTCGCCTTTGGAGCACTGGTCGCGCGCATTTTTTCTTGTGCTGCGGTTTGCAGTTTCGCTGCTTTTTCGGCGCTGCGGTTTTTCAAGGCCGAGAATATAACCAGTCCGGTTTGTCCCAGTTTTGACAACGCAGCACTTGGTGTCACGGCCCCCTTTTTCTCGGCTTCGGTGTGATCAAGCGGGAACGGATCGGTTTTGGCTTTCAAGCGCGCAGATGTGGGTGCTCCGGCGATGAGACGGCTTTGATCCGGCGTTGGCAGCGTTTGCGGAGCTTCGGGGCGACGCGGCGGCACGACAGCAGCAGGCATTGCTGGCGGCTCTGGCAGAGGCTCAGATTTTGGCGGTTTGGGCGCAGGTTTTGGCGGCTTTGGTGGTTCGTCCGGTGGGACGATGCCTGCGGTGATCGCCACATGCGGATGTTCGACTTGCCGTTGTTGCTCTGCATCTAATGCCAGTTGTTCGGTCTCATCTGGGATCGCTTGCGCGGTCACACGTTGGGTGGCTTTGTCTTCGGCTGGTTTTGGCGCAGGGTCTGGGCGTTTGGTGTCGGCTTTGGGGGCCGCAGATGGTGTTTGCGTTTTGGCCGTCGCGGTTGTTTTGGAAACGTCTTTTGGCGCTTGCTCCGGTGTTTGCGCAGCCTCTTCTGGCTTTGACGCAGCCTTTGGTGCAACTGTTGCCGCTGGTGCGGTGACTTTCGGCGCAGCGGGTGCAGGTGGTGTTTCTTTTACGTTTTTGACGGATTGCGTGGACAAAATGTCGGTGTCGCGTTCGACCTCGGTGCCTTTTCCGATCAACCGATCTGCGCAGGTGGTGCGTCCGAAAAAAGGCTCAATTTCAAACGAGTCTGCCTCTGGCGTGGCGACGAATGCCAAGGGATTAAAACGGTGCTGGGTGGCGAAGTCTTCGGCTTCGCGCAAGGTGTCGCGCGCCACGACTGCGATTTGGATCTGGCCGTCTGTCACGTGCCAGTCGTACACCAATTCGTTCAGCTCATAGGGTGTCGCCCCTGCAAGCGCGGCTTCGATCGCTTTTTTGCGTTTTGATGCGCTTTTGCCTGGATCAGGAATTTGGCGATACAAAATCTGGCTGTTGGGAATGGCCAGCTTTGTTGACACGCCAGCCGTCGCCAAAGAGGTGGCCGTGCTGTGAAGGCGCGCAATTGCAGCGTCTAAGTCGGGATCCTCAAGAGACACGTCACCAACGCTATTCCACCCGTTCGAGACGCGGTGAAGCAGCGTGATGCCATCCTCATGAAAACGTAAAGCGAAATTTGGTTTCATACTGTGCGCGTGACCCGATTGCGACGCGCCATGTGAGGCGCGGTTCCTGTACTGTGCCACGCTATCTTAAGCGCTCGTCTGTGCAAAGAAAAACTGAAGTTTGCCACTTGGCGGTTTGTCGCGGACCTTGCAGGGCGACGCGGCTATCGCATCCACAATTTGGCTTTCTTGATGCGGTTGCGGATCATCTTTTCTCGAAGGGGTAAGTTGTCTTGATCAAACATGTCGCGCACTTTTTGACCTTTGTTTTGGAACACCATGCGCTTCATTGGCTCGTATTCTTTCAGCACTTTCTTGATCCAATTGGGGGCGCTGGCGCTTTGCAGTTTCGCGATTACATCGTCGCTTTCACGCGCAAACAGCAACGGGAATGTGCGGTAGTGACATGACATCGCGCCATCCAATGTATCCTCAGGAATGGTGCGGCGCGCGCCGCCAAAGGAATGGATCACCAATGGCAAGGCGACTTGGTCCAACCATGGATCAAAGGATTGCAGCTCGGCAGCTTCTGGTGGATCGGATTTGATGTCTAGGGCGTACTGCATGAACCGTTCGCCGAACAATTTGGGACATTTGTAAAAGAAAAAGCCCGCGTTGAAATAGAGATAGCGCTTCCAGTATTCGTCGGGCTGATCAAGGTCGAGAGTGCTTTCAAACTCCAAGCCGAACTTGTCGTAAAGCGATTTCCAAATCTCGCCATAGCCCGGACCATAGAGTTCGATTTCAGGCCACGTGCCTTCGGCCTTGAGCGACGCACAAGGACGGTCGAAATCAAACGGGATGGTCGAAATCGGACCGGTGATTAACGTATCGGAATCGAAAAAGACAAAGGGCTCGCCTTCCGGCAAAGCCTTGAGCACCTCGATCTTGTTCCCGTACGGATAGGACTGGCCAAAATGCACGCTTTCAAAGGGCAATATTTCTGCATTGAGGCGTTTCAAAGCTGTCAGAAGATCGGTGTTTTGAATCTTAGGATTTTCGCTCCAATTGGGGCCAGGTTGGGGTTCTGCGATGAACAGACGCCCTTTGAAATCAGGGTCGTTTTCGCGCAAAGACGCGGCAAACAACAAAGCCTCATACATCAAACGTCCGTTCTGGCCGATGACCACAACATTGAACGATTTTGATTTTTCTGATGTTGGTGCCATACTGGTTCCGTTTTCTTTTGAGCGCTGCCCGATTTTTGGGAACTATAGGCCCAATGCCATACGTTCAAAAGGTTACAATTTCGATTGTCATAACGAGGAGCCACACATGAGACGTTTTTTGCCACTCATCCTTGCGTTTTCGATGACGCTGCCAGCAGCTGCGGCAAATTTTACCACGTCAGCAGAGGTGAAGCCGATATTGCAGGCCACAAAAGCATCTTGGGTTGCGGTGCGCCTTTATGAGGGCAGGGATCTTTTGTATTTCACCAATCTTTTGGCGTGGCGCTGTGGTGTGTCGAAAATTGAATATGCCGTGAATGGCGGCGACATGACCGCCTTTGAGCCGGAACCTTGCTATTTGGATGAGGCGCAGCCCAACGCAATGAAAGTGCAGACGCTCGACACGGTTTTGGTGCCGTATGATCCAAATTCGGTTGAAACGGTGGATGTGCGCCTGACCTTTGATGACGACACTGTCGAGGATGCGTCCTACACGCGTGCAAACATCCAAATCGACTGAGCGAGCAGCGAACACCAACCCGAAGTTGGTCCACCAAAACTATTCTATTGTAAGAGAATAAATGGTGGGCGACCCTGGAATCGAACCAGGCGTGGGTCTCCCCGGCGGAGTTACAATCCGCTGCCGCACCTTGCAGCCCGTCGCCCACTCGGATGCGTTTGCATCGTTGTGTGCGGGGTGGATACAAGTGCTGTGCAGGAGCGTCAACAGGAAAATTGCTTGTATCTCAACAAACCGCAAGGCAAGGAGAGGGCGCAGCGAAAAACGGGATATCTGGTCATGAAAAAACCCCAATGGGTCGTCGAAAAAGAACAACACAAACGCAAAGCCGCCGCGATGACGGTTTGGCTGTTTGGTTTGCATGCCGTGCGCGATGCGCTGCGCAACCCTGATCGCGAAAAGTTAAAGCTTGTTGTGACCAAAAACGCTTACAATCGGCTTGCTGAAGATATCGAAGCGTCCGGCATGGAGCCAGAAATCGTCGAGCCGCGCAAATTTGATGTGCCGATTGATGCGCAATCTGTGCACCAAGGCGCTGCCTTGGAAGTGAAGCCTTTGACGTGGGGCTCCATCGAAGAGGTGTGTTTGGCCGCAGGCGAGGGCATGCCCACGGTGGTTTTGCTTGACCAAGTGACGGATCCACACAATGTGGGCGCGATTCTGCGGTCTGCTGAGGTGTTCGGCGCGGAAGCTGTGATTGCCACGGCGCGACATGCAGCACCCGAAACCGGTGCTTTGGCGAAAACGGCCTCTGGTGCGTTGGAACGCCAGCCATATTTGCGCGTGCGCAACTTGGCGGACACAATGATCAAGTTGCAAGAGATGGGCTTTGTCTGCCTTGGTCTTGACGGTACGGCTGACGTCGAATTGGACGATGCATTGACGCAGATGTCCAACATGCCTGTTGCGCTTGTGATGGGCGCGGAAGGCCCTGGTTTGCGTCAAAAAACCAAAGAGACCTGTGATGCGTTGGTGAAAATTCCTTACAAGCGCGATTTCGGGTCTTTGAACGTATCGAACGCCGCTGCTGTTGCATTGTATTCCGCGTCAAAACGTTAAAACACGCAAAGTCGGTAACGTTCAATCACGCTTGCGTAGGGGGGCTTCTCAAGGGGCCTCCTAACCCGCATCCTTTTACCATTTACAAAAGGATATCGAAATGATCACACGCCGTTCTCTACTTGCTCTTGCCGTTGTCCCCGTTGCTGGCGCTTTGCTGGCCCCGTTTGCCAGTGTCGCTGATGAAATGGCCAAGATGAAAGTTTACACCCAAGACGGTGTGGCCATTCGCGGAGCCGATCCGGTGGCGTATTTTGCCCAAAACGCATTTGTGCAAGGCGATGCGTCGCATGCTTTGGAGTGGGGCGGCGCGACATGGCATTTTGCCTCTGCGGAAAACAAGGCCACGTTCATGGCAGACCCTAAAACATACGCACCTCAGTTTGGTGGGTACTGCGCTTATGCGGCGTCTAAAGGTGCGTTGGCAGATGGCGATCCCGAAGCTTGGACCATCCACAACGGCAAGCTGTACCTGAACTTTTCCAAAAATGTGCGCACGATTTGGTTGGAAGATCGCGATGCCAACATCGCGCTCGCTGAGGCCAATTGGCCGACCCTCAGCATGCAAAACTAAAGGGCTGGGGAAGTCACATCATGTTCACGTTTAAATTATCTGCTCTTCAAAACCCGTAGATGGTCCCTAAGTATATAGGGAGACGCGCATTGGAACAGGCGCGATCTACCCTATGTCCCTCGTTCCACACTTTGCCCGAGCCAGTCCCCGGCTCGGGCTTTTTTATGGATTACGCTTTAAACCTTTGGGTTTCGGGTTATCTTAAACTTATGAGCCACATTGATCGTCTGTCGGACCCCGATATTGTCCGTATCCTAACTGAGACCCGCGTGATTGCGCTGGTCGGCGCATCGCCGCGTCCAGAACGGGCGTCGCACCGCGTGGGAAATTTCTTGGCTGCACACGGCTACAAGGTGATTCCCGTCAATCCGGGGCAGGCAGGCAAGCAATTGTTCGGCCAAACCTGTGTGGCGCGTTTAAGTGACATTGAGGAACCGGTTGATATGGTCGACATCTTTCGCCGCTCTGAAGACGTGATGCCCGTTGTCGAAGAGGCGCTTGAGCACCTTCAGGGGCTTAAAACCATTTGGATGCAATTGGACATCGTCAACGACAAAGCGGCCGCCTTGGGCCGTGCGCAGGGCGCCGAAGTGGTGATGGATCGCTGTCCCGCGATTGAAATCCCGCGATTTGGCTTGGCTAAAGTCGCATAAGACCATTCAGCAAGCCTTCCAAAGACGGCGTGCATGTCTGGTGTTGTCTATGAGTATTTAGTCCAAGAAAAAGCGCGGTTGTATTAGCCGCGCGACGCTTTTTCTGCGATGCCAGACACGCCTGCGCGGCGGTCAAGTTCGTCCATGACCTCAGACAAAGTGATGTCGCGTGCCGCCAGCATAACGCCGAGGTGATAAATCACGTCTGCGGCCTCATATGTCAGGTTCTCGCGGTCATCTTTGGCGCAGGCTATGATGGCTTCAATGCTTTCTTCGCCAAATTTCTCGGCGCATTTGTCAGCGCCTTTGGATAGCAATTTTGCAGTCCAAGAGCTGTCTGCATCTGCGGATTTGCGCTCAGCGATGGTGGCGGCAAGGCGGTCTATGGCGTGGGTCATGTCATCAATCCTTAATTCAGGTGCTCAATTGAGCCGCATCGGAATGCCATTGGCGGCCATGTGTTCTTTGGCTTCTTGAATGGTGTAGTCGCCAAAGTGGAAAATACTCGCGGCCAACACGGCACTGGCGTGACCTTCGGTGACGCCTTCGACCAAGTGATCCAAATTGCCCACACCGCCAGAGGCAATCACCGGCACATTCACCGCATCGGCAATGGCGCGGGTCATTTTCAGATTGAACCCCGCACGGGTGCCATCACGATCCATCGAGGTCAGCAGGATTTCACCAGCGCCTTTGGCCGCGATCAATTTGGCAAATTCAACCGCATCAATCGGATTGCCGTCTTTATCAAGGGCTGGTTTGCGCCCCCCATGGGTGAAAATGCCCCATTTGTTCGGCGTGCCATCTGCATCGGTGCCGATGGTTTTCGCATCAATCGCGCAGACGATGCACTGACTGCCAAAGCGATCCGCAGAGCGCGCGATCACATCTGGATCGGCCACAGCCGCGGAGTTGAACGAGACTTTATCAGCCCCTGCCAACAGCAAATCCCGCACATCGTCAGGTTTGCGCACGCCGCCGCCGATGGTGAGCGGCATGAAGCATTGCTCGGCCGTGCGCGTGGCCAGATCAAACATGGTGCCGCGATTTTCATGGGTGGCTTTGATGTCGAGGAAACACAACTCATCCGCGCCCGCCGCATTGTAAGCGATGGCCTGTTCCACAGGATCGCCCGCGTCGATCAGATCAACGAAATTAACGCCCTTAACAGTGCGCCCTTCGGCGACGTCGAGGCAAGGGATGATGCGGGTTTTGAGCATGGGGCAGGTCCGTGTGTATGCGGTGTTGCCCTGTCTTTACTTGGCTCGCGCCTATGATGCAATTGGCGTGGTGGTTTTATGGCGCGCAATACGTTTCATACAATCGCGGACAATCAGCACGTGAAAGGGCATGATGACGGCTAAATAGGCGCGTCCTAAGGCGTTGTTGCGGTGCACCCAAGTGGCCATATGGATCATCTCGCCTTCGCGTTTTATAGCGATGCGAAAGTTGAGATGGTTGTCATCTGTGCCAAGGATCAATTCGTCGTTAGAGTCATAGGTGACAGGAAAAATGGCATCTGGGCCAGCGTCAGAGGTGTCCGTTTTAAGCCCCAAAGGTTTGACGATCGCATTGCGCAATTTCAGCAATGTATCGGCCCAAACGGGCATCGACAGGCCAATTTTCGCGGCCTCGCTTGGCGATAAATCAGAGCGTACGGCATAGCCATCGATGAAATCGTCGGTCTGGACCATAGACCAAAGATGCGAGGATTGTGGCAGCGGGGTTTTGACAACCTGAGACATTTTGAAACTCATACATATGTGCGTGTGGGGCCAGACTACACAAAAAAACACCGCCCCCCAGTGGGAGCGGTGTCGCATGTCATTTTGTCGCTGTTTGCGGATGGCTTAGCCTTTGAGAACGGCCAATGCTTCGCCCAGATCAATTGCGCCATCGTACAAAGCGCGGCCTGAGATTGCACCATTGAGCGGCGCGCCGCAGGTTTTAAGGTTACGCAGATCATCAAGGGACGACACGCCGCCAGAGGCGATCACGGGGATGGAGACGGCGTTGCCAAGCGCCGCCGTGGCTTCCACATTGGGCCCTTGCATGGCGCCATCGCGGTTGATGTCGGTGTAGATGATTGCGGCGACGCCTGCGTCTTCGAATGATTTCGCCAAATCTGTCACGTTGACGTTGGTTTCTTCGGCCCAGCCTTTGGTCGCGACCATGCCATTGCGCGCGTCAATACCCACAGCCACGTGACCGGGGAATTCTTTGGCTGCGAGACGCACGAGGTCGGGGTTTTCAACAGCAACAGTGCCCAAGATCACACGCTCCAAGCCTTTGGACAGCCAGCGTTCGATTGTGGCCATATCACGGATGCCGCCACCAAGTTGGGCTGGGACTTTGCACTGTTTCAAAATCTCTTCGACAGGGGCGGCATTCACAGGTTCGCCCGCGAAAGCACCGTTCAGGTCAACCAAATGCAGCCACTCACAGCCCGCATTTACAAATTCCAAAGCCTGCGCGGCTGGGTTGTCGTTGAACACCGTAGCTTGATCCATTTCGCCTTTGTACAGGCGCACGGCGTTGCCGTCTTTGAGGTCAATTGCGGGGTAGAGGATCATGGCGTCGGCCCTTTCAAGAAACTGTTGCGTCCCTTTGCCATGATCGAGCGGAAAATGCAAAGAGGCAGCGTGCCATGTTTTTCCGCCACGTCAGACTTGCCACACTGGCCAGCTGCGTTTCAGGATCGTGCAAATGGTAGGGAGGAACCGTTCATGAATAAATTGGTACTGGCCGCAGGGCTTGTTTTGGGGATGTCTGCGCCTACTTTTGCGGCTGATCCGGTTGAAGGTGTGTGGCAAACGCAGGTGGACGACGGCGCCTATGCATATGTCACGATTGCACCCTGTGGGACGAAAATTTGTGGCCACATTTCGCGGACGTTCAATGAAACTGGCGAATATAAGTCCAAAAACCTTGGCTTGAAGCTTGTGTGGGACATGGCTGCAGCTGGCGGCGGCAAATATAAAGGGGGGCGTATTTATCAGCCTTCCACGGGTAAGACCTTTAAATCCAAGATGGCTTTGAATGGCGATATTCTAAATGTATCTGGCTGCGTTGGACCGATTTGCAAGAAACAAGTTTGGGCTTTGGTGAAGTAGCCTAGCTAAACACAGACCAATCCATGGATTTGGCCAAGGCTTCCATCGCTTCTGTGCCCAGTTTTGAATTGCCGTAAGCATTCAATCCGGGCGACCAAACGGCGATGGAGGCGACGCCAGGATTGATCACCAAAATGCCGCCGCCGACGCCGGATTTTCCGGGCAAGCCAACGCGGAACGCGAAATCGCCGGAGCCGTCGTAATGCCCGCAGGTCATCATTAAGGCTTGGATGCGGCGCGCGCGGCTTTTGGTGACAAGACGCGCACCGACGCCTGTGCCGAGCAAAAAGCGCCCCGCGCGGGCCAGTTGCACGCAAGTCATATCAATGGCGCATTGATGGCAATAGGTGCCCAAGGTCATTTGCGGCTCTTGGGTGAGATTGCCGTAGGATTTCATATAGTGGGCCAGTGCGAAGTTGCGATCAGCTGTTTCCAACTCGCCACGCGCAACGGCTTCGTTGATGTGAATATCGTCATCATCCGCCGCATCGCGCACGAACCGCAGCAAACCGCCAAGCGCCTCGCGCGGGGTGGACCCTTTGAGGTATGTGTCTGTGGTGACAAGCGCGCCCGCATTGATGAAGGGATTGCGCGGAATGCCGTTTTCGCGCTCAAGCAACATGATGCTGTCAAAGGAAGACCCAGACGGTTCGCGCCCCACATGTTTCCACAGCGCGTCTCCCACTTTGCCCAAGGCCAATGCCACGCCGAAGACTTTGGAAATCGACTGAATGGAAAACGGTGTTTCGGCATCACCCGAATGAAATTCGCGCCCATCGGCCAAGCAGACGGCGATGCCAAACTGGTTTGGGTCCACATCCGCCAAATCCGGAATGTAGCTGGCCGGTGTGCCGCGCTCAGGATCTTGACCAATCGTCGCCGTGATATGATCCAGAATCTCCTGCATAGCGATTAGGGCTTCCAGTTGAGAAAGTTCGCGAGAATGCGCAGACCTGCCGCTTGGCTTTTTTCGGGGTGGAACTGACAGCCGATCATGTTGTCACGCCCGATGATGGCCGTGATGTCGCCTGCGTAATCCACATGCGCCAAACGGTGCGCAGGATTTTTGACGCGCACGTGATAGGAGTGGACGAAATAAGCGTGTTCGCCGGTGTGAATGCCGTCCAAAACAGGGTGCGGATTGTCGATCACCAGATCGTTCCAGCCCATGTGAGGCACCTTGAGCGCTTTGTCTTTCGGGTCGATGTGCACAACGTCGCCTGCAACCCAGTCAAAGCCAGCGGTGTCTTTGTATTCATGACCCGTGGTGGCCATCATCTGCATGCCGATGCAAATGCCCATAAAGGGGCGCGCATTATGGGTGACTTGCTCTTCGATGGCCTCAAACAGGCCTGTGTGGTCGAACAAATGCGCTTTGCATGCCGGAAAAGCCCCATCGCCCGGCAAGACGATACGGTCCGCTTTTGCCACGACATCAGGGTCAGAGGTGACGATCACTTCGCCAGCATCTGCCTCGCGCGCCATACGTTCAAACGCTTTTTGCGCCGAGTGAAGATTGCCGCTGTCGTAGTCTACAAGTGCTGTGAGCATGGGGGTCTCGTCATGAAAAATCGTAGGGAAAGGGTGGGCGGTGTCGCCCACGCCTGATCAGTTTTGGCGCAATGTCAGTCTTGGCGCAATGAGAGTGGCTTAGAGCTTGCCCTTGGTTGACGGCAATTGCCCAACCATGCGCGGATCAGTTTCAACAGCCATGCGCAGTGATTTCGCCACCGACTTAAACGCCGCTTCTGCAATGTGGTGGCTGTTCACGCCGTGCACCAGATCGATGTGCAACGTGATGCCGCCGTGGGTGCTAAGCCCTTGGAAAAATTCGCGCACCAGCTCTGTATCGAAAGTGCCGATTTTGGCGGATGGGAAGTCAACATTCCACACCAAGAACGGCCGCGCAGAAATATCCAGCGCGCTTGCCACTTGGGTGTCATCCATCGCCAAGGCAAAGTGCCCATAGCGGTTCATACCCTTTTTGTCGCCCACAGCCTCGGTCAAGGCTTGGCCCAAAGCGATGCCCACATCTTCGACAGTGTGGTGGTCATCAATGTGCAAATCGCCGTCTGCCCGCACGGTCATGTCGATCAACGAGTGGCGCGACAATTGATCCAGCATGTGGTCGAAGAACCCAACGCCAGTTTGGTTGTCGTAAATGCCAGTGCCATCGAGATTGATCTCGACGCTGATTTTGGTTTCAGCCGTGTCTCGGGTGATTTTCGCTGTGCGCATGATAGGCCTCAATCGGTGATTTGAGGCGTTTATAGGCGGCAATTGCGCTCAGGCCAAGCGCTGTTGCACCGCTTAGGGCATCACAGGCGTCAATGGTGGCAAAAGCGTCTCGAATGGAATCAGCGTGCCTGTGGTTGGATGGGTGGATTTGTTGAAGGCGCGCAGCTCGGCATAGCCATGCACCAAGGACCATATTTGCAGCTCATTCACGCCAGCACCGTGGGGCGAGGGGGCGAACAACGCGCAGACATCCGCAAGTTCATCATACGACAGTTGGCTGGCCGCCACGAGGTCTGGGTCATCGCATTGATTTTTGAAATCGGTGTTGAAAATCAAACTGAACAGCGCGGGCTGTTCGTCTGCGAAACGCAGGTACCCGTTGCAGATGCCTTGCAATTGATCTTGGGCGCTTTGGCCAAGGGTATAGCGGTCTGCCTTCATATAGGTGGTAAAGGTGTCAAAGCCGCGTGTGGCGATTGCCGCCAACAGGCCCGCTTTGCCGTCGAAATGATGGGCTGGTGCGGCATGTGACACGCCCGCGCGTGCGGCCGCTTTGCGCAATGTAAGCGGGCCTGCGCCTTCGTCCGCCAAAATCGCCAAGCCCGCGTCGATCAAACCTTCGCGTAGATCTTTGGATTTATGAGGTTTCTTGTCCGACTGCGTTGCGTTCGGAGTTTTTGCGACGGGCGCGGGTGTGTCTGTCATGGTTCTTCCTTTGCCTGTGTATTTCATAAGCGACTTGACAGTGTCAAGTGATCACCGTTATGCATTAGCTTGACAGTGTAAAGCTCACGCAAACTAAAAGAGAGACACGTGATGACAATTCCGAAATATACCAAGCCGGTACTCTGGGTTCTTTGCGTTCTGGTGGCGCTGATTTCGCTCGCGGGGCAGCGCGGCCCGATTCCCATAACCATGCCGCATTTGGCTCATTTTGTGGTGGATGCCAAAGTCGCTCTCTACGGTCACATTATCTTTGGTCCGATCGCGATTTTGCTGATGCCGTTGCAATTCATGTCCAAACTGCGGGCGCGTCGTCGTGGGCTGCACAGGGTGACGGGGCGCATCTATGTTGCCTCCGTCATGATCGCAGCCGTCAGTTCACTCGCGATGTTGCCAAGCTCTTTGGCCACGCCGTGGGCGCTGTCTGGCTTTGCTGTGCTGGCCGTTTTGTGGATGGCATTCACACTGAAGGCTGTGACGGCTGCACGGGCAGGGGACATTCAAACGCACCAAAGGTGGATGATCCGCTCTGCGACGTTGACCTTTTCCGCGGTGACGCTGCGCTTGATCATGGCGCCTTTGATGATCGCGGGGTGGAGCGTGGTTGAGACCTATAACGTGACCGCTTGGGGGGCTTGGGTGCCGATACTGATCTTTGTTGAGTGGTTTGTTTTGCGAAAAGCGAAATAGTCACACTTCAACGGCGCTTAGGCGGACCGCTTTTTGGGGAAAATTTTGTGAAATTAAGACTAAGTTAAGTAACTTTTGGTTCAAATACGATTGAAGGATTGTAGCTGGAGACCCCCCTTGAGATTACTGATCATGCATGGAGACCTTAAGACCACAACGCGGTGGCAGGTCGCCTTTGGGGCGCGTGGTCATCATGTGCGTCGTGCGCGCAGCATTGATAGCGCGGAACAACAGTTGCGCGAAGATCGCTTTGATCTGTTGCTGTTTGATTTCTTGGTTGACGGGCAAAGCTGCCTGTCGACAGCGCTCTTGGCACAGTTCCATCAACCCCACATCTTGTCGGTCTTGGTCTCGGACCGTTCCCCTGAGCTGCAAGGGGACATGTACGCGCGTTTGGCCAGCTTGCGGTGTATTCTGGGCACCGAAACGCCAATGGCTGATTTGGTGGCGATTTGCGAAGAACTGGTGCAGACCGCGCGTAAAGACCGCGTGACGTTGCCGCCGAGAAGAAAATTCGCAGGCAGCGCCAAATTGGCAGCTCTGGAAGCACTCTACCGTGGTCGCAAGGGCGCAGAGACCGACTTTGATGATCGCAGTCTGAGCGCGCCACTTTAACCCAAAAATATGCCCATCCGGTCGATCCAGTCGGTCGCGTGATACGCGCGCCGTTTGGCATGTGATCTGTGAGCAGGGCACAAAAAAGGCCGCCCGAAGGCGACCTGTTTTTGTTCTTTGTATTTGGAGCGGGCGAGGCGATTCGAACGCCCGACCCTAACCTTGGCAAGGTTATGCTCTACCCCTGAGCTACGCCCGCTTCCTTCGGACCGGAACATCGGCCCTATCGTTTGTGCTTTTCGCTGCTCTCAGCGTTTGGCTGGGTAAGCCAAATCTCTCATGGGTGTGAGAGAACCAATTGGAGCGGGCGAGGCGATTCGAACGCCCGACCCTAACCTTGGCAAGGTTATGCTCTACCCCTGAGCT
>NZ_JBDMZG010000202.1:0-2959 GCF_039769035.1 Pacificibacter sp. | reverse complement strand
GGTTAATCTGCGGCGCCCATTGCCCGTCATCAATCAAACCTTCAGCCTTGCCAGACTTGATGTTGGCAATCGCTTCTTCAAGCATGGATTGGTAAAGCTCGTAGCCCACCTCACGCATCTGCCCCGATTGTTCTTCGCCAATCAAATTTCCTGCGCCGCGAATATCAAGGTCTTGGGATGCCAAGGTGAAACCGGCGCCGAGTGTATCAAGGCTGCCAAGTACGCGCAGACGTTTTTCGGCGGTTGGTGTCAGCTTCGCGCGGGGTTTCGTGGTCAGATATGCATAGGCACGGGTTTTGGATCGGCCGACGCGCCCACGAATTTGGTACAGCTGCGACAGACCAAACATGTCAGAGCGGTGCACAATCATTGTGTTGGCGGTCGGAATATCGATGCCCGACTCCACAATCGTTGTCGCTAAAAGCACGTCGTATTTGCCGTCATAAAACGCGTTCATTGTATCATCGAGTTGACCCGCAGCCATCTGACCGTTTGCCACGATAAAGCTGACTTCGGGAACTTCTTCGCGCAAGAACTCCTCAATCTCGGGTAGATCAGAGATGCGCGGAACCACATAGAACGACTGCCCACCGCGATAATGCTCACGTAGAAGCGCCTCGCGGATGGTGACCGGATCAAATTCGCTGACGTAGGTTCTGATTGAAAGACGGTCCATCGGCGGCGTGCCAATAATCGACAAGTCGCGCACGCCGGAAAGTGACAATTGCAGCGTCCGCGGGATGGGCGTGGCGGTTAGCGTAAGAACGTGGACATCTGTTCGCATCTGTTTCAAACGCTCTTTGTGCTGAACGCCGAAATGCTGTTCTTCGTCAATAATAAGTAGCCCAAGACGTTCAAAACGAACAGATTTTGCCAGCAGCGCGTGGGTGCCAATAACAATGTCAACGGTGCCGCGATTGATACCGTCACGTGTCTCACTGGCCTCTTTTGCAGACACGAAGCGAGACAGCTGTCTCACCTCTAACGGAAAACCACGGAAGCGTTCGGCGAATGATTTGTAGTGTTGGCGCGCCAGTAGCGTTGTGGGCGCGATGATAGCGACCTGTACGCCCGACATTGCCGCGATAAACGCCGCGCGCATGGCGACTTCGGTTTTACCAAAGCCTACATCGCCACAAATGAGGCGGTCCATGGGTTGGCCGCTGGCCAGATCGTCAAGCACGTCGCCAATGGCGCTCAGCTGATCGTCAGTTTCTTGGTAAGGAAAGCGCGCCGAAAACGCATCCCACATACCTGAGGGTGGCTCCATCATCGGCGCCGTGCGCAAGGCGCGCTCTGCCGCGACACGGATCAACCGATCAGCGATCTGGCGAATACGTTCTTTAAGTTTAGCTTTCTTGGCCTGCCACGCACCACCACCCAACTTGTCAAGCAAGCCCTGATCGTTGCCAAACTTGGACAACAGCTCAATGTTCTCAACGGGCAAATACAGTTTTGCCGCTTCCGCATATTCAAGCGACAGACACTCATGCGCCGCCCCTGCGGCTGTGACAACTTCAAGGCCCATGAAGCGACCAACACCGTGATCAACATGCACGACCAAATCACCGGGGCTAAGGCTTTGGGTCTCGGACAGGAAATTATCCGCGCGGCGCTTTTTCTTGGCGCGGCGGATCAGCCTGTCCCCTAAAACATCTTGCTCTGAAATGACGACCATTTCAGGGCTTTCAAACCCGTGATCAAGCCCCCAGACCGCAAGGTGAACGCGACCGTTGGCGATATCACCAGCGTTTGAAATCAGCGCCAGATCAACCAACCCCTCATCGGCGAGAAGCCCGTGCAACCGTTCCCGCGCGCCTTCGGAATATGAGGCAATAATTACAGGGCGGTCTTGAAGTGTTGCTTTAATATGTGCTGATAAGCTACTGAATAGGCTTATACTTTCTTGCTGACGTTCGGGTGAGAAATTCCGTCCAATTCTCCCACCCGCATCAATAACACCCGCACCTGTAGATTGCGGCAAAGCAACCAGCTGAAGCACGCGCCGCTCAGATGTAGCCGCGGTCCATGCGTCATCATCAAGATAAAGACCCGCAGGATGCGCCGGCTTGTAAACAGTGCCCAAGCGTTTCTTCTGCTTCAGCGCCTCTTGGCGGTTTTCGTATTGATCAACGATGCTGGCCCATCTGGCGTCACGCATGGCAGCACTTTGATCATCAAGCGCAATTGCCGCGTTGGGCACATAATCAAACAGGGTCTCAAGATGATCGTGGAAAAACGCCAACCAATGTTCGATGCCGGCGTGTTTGCGCCCTGCACTTACGGCCTCATAAAGCGGATCGTCTGTGCCTGCCGCGCCAAATTCAATACGGTAAGTCTGGCGAAAGCGCGTAATCGCAGGTTCGTCCAAGATAACCTCGGACACTGGTGCCAATTCAACAACCGACAGCTTTTCCGTGGTGCGCTGTGTTGCCGGATCAAACCTGCGGGCGCCGTCCAACACGTCCCCAAAGAGGTCAAGCCGCACTGGCCCCGATTGCCCCGGAGGATAGACATCAATAATGCCGCCGCGGACCGCATAATCACCAGGCTCTACGACAGTGGGGCTTTGGGTGAAGCCCATGCGCACCAAAAACGCTCGCAACGCCTCTTCATTCACTTGGTGCCCGACAGTTGCGATAAAACTTGCCCCTTCAAGCACGCTGCGCGCAGGGATGCGTTGGGTCGCGGCATTAAGAGTGGTCAGCAAGATAAACTGTTTCGGCCCACCCGCCACGAGCCCCGCCAGAACCGCCATCCGCGCCGCAGAGACATCTGCATTGGGCGATGTGCGGTCGTAGGGCAGACAATCCCACGCAGGAAAGCTGATAACTGGGACGTCAGGTGCGAAAAACGCCAAAGCCTCGCGCATCGCTTCAAGGCGTTTGTCATCACGCGCCACGTGAATAACGCTACCACTTTTTTCGTACTCTCGCAGAAGTAGTTGGGCGTCATAGCC
>NZ_JBDMZG010000038.1:0-7506 GCF_039769035.1 Pacificibacter sp. | reverse complement strand
CTTTGGCGAAGGCGACCGTGTCGTCCATGTATTCTTTGATGCCGGGGAAGCGTTCGAAATAGCGATCAATAAAGCCCTGCGCCTCTTTGCGCGGAATGCGCAAGTTACGCGCCAGACCAAAGCCTGAGATGCCGTAGATCACCCCAAAGTTGATGGCTTTCGCTTGGCGACGCACCATCGGATCCATGCCTTCCATCGGCACGCCGAACATTTCAGAGGCCGTCATGGCGTGAATGTCGTGACCATCGCGGAAGGCTTGTTTGAGGCTTTCGATATTGGCGACATGCGCCAAGATGCGCAGTTCGATTTGTGAGTAATCGAGCGAGATCAGCTTTTTGCCAGCGTCCGCGACAAAGGCCTCGCGAATTTTGCGGCCCTCATCAGAGCGTACAGGAATATTTTGCAGGTTCGGATCGCTTGAAGACATGCGACCTGTCACGGCGCCCGTTTGAATATAGGACGTGTGAACGCGGCCTGTGTCTGGATTGATAAAGGTCTGCAAAGCGTCTGTATAAGTCGATTTCAACTTAGACAATTGCCGCCAATCCATCACGCGGGCAGGCAAAGCGTGACCTTCTGAGGCGAGGTCTTCGAGAATATCGACACCTGTGGCGTACGCACCGGTTTTGCCCTTTTTGCCGCCGGGAAGCTCCAGTTTATCAAACAGGATTTCACCAAGCTGTTTGGGCGATCCGACGTTGAACGGTTGTCCTGCCAACTCGTGGATTTCGGCCTCGAGCCCCGCCATCTTTTGCGCGAATGTGTTGGACATACGCGAGAGCACATCACGGTCCACTTTGATGCCGTTGCGCTCCATCTGAGTGAGCACAGGCGACAAAGGCCGCTCAAGGGTTTCATAAACGGTGGTAACCTGCTCAAGATGCAGCTTGGGCTTGAAAATTTGCCACAGGCGTAAGGTCACATCGGCGTCTTCGGCAGCGTATTTGATCGCCTTGCTCAGCTCCACTTTATCGAATGTGATCATAGACTTACCACTGCCCAACAGCTCTTTCGTTGGGATTGGCGTGTGATCGAGATAGCGCGTTGATAACGCGTCCATACCGTGGTTGTGGATGCCAGCGTGCAGCGCGTAAGACATCAGCATCGTGTCGTCGTAAGGCGCGACAGTGATGCCGTAGCGGGCGAAAATCTTGGCATCGTATTTCATGTTCTGGCCGATTTTCACGATGCTTGGATCCTGTAAAACAGGCCGCAACGTGTCGATCACCAGATCCATCGGCAGCTGGCCTTCGACCAAGCTGTCGCCGCCAAACAAATCATCATCGCCCGCTTTATGCGCGATGGGGATGTAGCAGGCTTGGCCCGCTTCAACACATAAAGAGATGCCGACCAGATCGACCTGCATCGCATCCAGACCGGTTGTTTCAGTGTCCACCGCCACGTAGCCGCGCTCATAGATGGCATCGACCCAGCGTTCCAACGCGCCGATGTCGCGGACATGTTCATAGGCATCGAGATCAAAGGGCTTGGCCTCAGGTGTGGCCGCTTGTGCCGTGGCGGCAGATATTGGTCCGCCAGCGGGGGCGTCGGCAATTGTCGGGGCATCGATGCCAAAGCGCTCGGAGGCGCGTTTGACCATGGTGCGGAATTCCATTTTCGCGAGGAACCCAACAAGGTCGTCTACGTTTGGGTCTTGGACTTCAAGGCTTTCAAGTGTGAAATCCAAGTCCATCTCGCAGTCGAGTTTGACCAAATCACGCGAGATGCGGATCAGTTCTTCGTTGTTGATCAGGCTTTCACGGCGTTTAGGCTGTTTGATCTCACTGGCGCGGGCCAGCAGCGTATCAAGATCACCATATTCGTTGATCAACAAGGCGGCGGTTTTGATACCAATGCCGGGCGCGCCGGGCACGTTGTCGACGCTATCGCCAGCAAGGGCTTGAACATCAACCACGCGGTTAGGGCCAACGCCGAACTTTTCTTCGACGCCTTCGGAATCGATGCGTTTGTTTTTCATCGGGTCGAGCATTTCAACGCCGCCGCCCACGAGTTGCATCAAGTCTTTGTCAGATGAGATAATCGTTACACGGGCACCCGCGTCGCGCGCTTGGCAAGACAGCGTTGCGATGATGTCGTCCGCTTCGAACCCTTCGACTTCGATGCAAGAAATGTTGAAGGCGCGGGTCGCATCACGAGTCAGGGGAAATTGCGGCACCAAATCTTCGGGCGCAGGGGGGCGATTGGCTTTGTACTTCGGGTAGATGTCATTGCGAAAACTTTTGCCGGAGTAGTCGAAAATCACCGCGGCATGCGTTGGCGCATCGGGGCCAGTGTTGCCCTCGATATAGCGGTACAACATGTTGGAAAACCCAGAGACCGCGCCCACAGGCAAGCCATCCGATTTGCGCGTCAAAGGCGGAAGCGCGTGGTAGGCCCGAAAAATAAAGGCTGAGCCGTCAATGAGGTGAAGGTGATGTCCCTTGCCGAATGTCATATGCGTGCCGCCCTTGTGTAAATCTGTCTCGCTTTGATAGCACGAAGAGGTCCCCCAACTGCAAGCCGTGATCGTGTTAAAACACGCGGCCGATGTGGCGAATGCGCAGTTGGTGTTTGATCACGTTGAGAACGGCTTGGCACGCGTAGAAAAACAGCCAACGCAAGCGCGGCTGTTTCAATGCAGGATTAGAAATAAAGACGTTTGCAGACGCGAATTAAGCTTCGTCGGTCAACTTGGAAGAGTTGTGTACGAATTTCTTATCGCAGTAGCCACATTCAACAAACCCTGTGTCATGTGGAATCACCAGCCAAACGCGGGGGTGACCAAGCGCGCCTTCGGAGCCGTCACAGGCCACTTTCCAAGAGGATACGATTTCGGTTTCTGGGGCATTGGTGGTCATGTCGATCGCTCACTTATGGCTAAACGTATCCAGTGTCTTCAATGCACAAGGGGTACGCAGTCTGTCACTGTTGCCGAACCTGTTGGGACGGCTTATGTCGTTGAGGCATGATAGCGATCCGCGCGCTGCGAGCAAGGGGTTGCAACACGAACGGGAAGAGAATCCTGCGTGAAAAGGACGAGAATATGACCAACAATGCCATTGAGATCAGAGGCCTGCGTAAAACCTATCGTGGCCAAGGCTCTGCGCCCGCCAAAGAGGCTCTTAAGGGGATTGATTTGGATATTCCCAAGGGATCGATTTTTGGGCTGTTGGGGCCAAACGGTGCTGGCAAGTCGACGCTGATCAACATTCTGGCAGGCTTGGTTGTGAAAACGTCAGGGCAGGCCAAAATTTGGGGTTTTGACCAAGACGTCAATCCGCGCCAATCGCGGGCCGCCATTGGGGTGATGCCACAGGAATTGAACCTTGATCCGTTTTTCACGCCACGCGGGGCTTTGGAAGTACAAGCGGGTCTGTACGGCGTGCCGAAAAAAGACCGCCGCTCGGATGAGATTCTTGAGTTGATTGGCTTGACCGACAAGGCGGAGGCCTATGCGCGCACATTGTCTGGCGGGATGCGCCGGCGTCTGTTGTTGGGTAAAGCGCTTGTACACAATCCGCAGATTTTGGTTCTGGATGAACCGACAGCGGGTGTGGATATTGAATTGCGTCAAATGCTGTGGGCAAACGTCCGGCGCTTGAACGAAGAGATGGGCACGACGATTATTTTGACCACACACTACTTGGAAGAAGCCCAAGAAATGTGTGATGAAATTGCGATCATCAACCATGGTGAAGTGGTTGCGCGCGACACAACCAAAAACCTGATCGGGGCGATGGATGCAAAAACTTTGGTGATTGAGCCAGACGGCGATGCCCCTGATACGTTGGTTCTGCCTGATGGCGTCGCGATGGAGCGCAAATCCGACGGGTCGCTCGCGTTTTCATATTCACGTGGCAAAACCTCGGCCAAGGTCATTTTGGATGCCGTTCATGACGCAGGTATTGTGATCGGCGATGTGCGCACCGTCGATCCTGATCTTGAAGACGTGTTTGTCGAATTGACCTCAGGCAAATAGACCGCTCCAATCGCGCGGTCTATTCAGACGCCTCAGCACTTATGACACCAACGGGCCGCAGGCCTCGCCGCCCAAAAGATGCACATGAAAATGTGGCACTTCTTGGTGGCTGTCGGGGCCAGAGTTGGTGATCAAGCGATAGCCATTCCCGCCATGTGCTTCAGATGTGCCTGTTTGCTTGGCAATCAGGGCGACAGACTTGAAAAAGTCGAGCTGTTCGGCGTCGCTGGCTGTTGTCACAAAGTGGTCGTAGCAGCGGTAAGGCCCTTTCGGGATCACCAAGATGTGCACTGATTTTTGTGGCGCGATGTCAGGAAAAGCCACCGTATGTTCGCTTTCGAATACAGGCGCCGATGGAATCTCGCCGCGCAAGATTTTTGCGAAGATGTTTTGGTCGTCATAGGTGTAAGTCATGGTAAGTCCTTTGACTTAATCGTAAAAAAGATGATCTGCTTGGGCGACTTGGTGTGCAACGTCCTCGGGCACATCAAGGAACCTGGCAATGGCGGGGGCATTTTGCTCAGGTGATTTGGACTGAGAAATGCGTTCATAGCACTCAAAATCGGCGTCGCGAATTTCATGATACTCGCGGTCGATATCTGCGCGGACGGTTGAGACCAAGCTGTCGAGGGCCTTGTCGGGCGTGCGATCGCTCGCAAGACCAACACGTTTCATATGGCCTTTCAGGTAGTCGTCAGAAAAGTCGCATTCGATCTCCAACACGCGCGTGCTGGATTTGTCATTGTTGAAATCGCGGACAAGGTCGACCTTGTTGGAATCCAAGCAAATGACCATTCGGTCTGTGTCCCAATAATCAAACAACATCCGTGTCCAAGACCGGATGTGGCGGGACCGTTTCGCGAGGCTTTTCTCAACCCCTCCAAAATCCGGCAGGGGTGTGTTCTCTTCGTCGAATAAATATTCGACGCAAGGGATGTCTGTTTGCTCTTTGATTTTGGCCACAAGTCGCTTTGCAACATGCCATTTTTTACACACGATGATCAGCAGCTCGCGGTTGCGACCAAGTGCGCTATCGTTATCCCAAAACCGTGGGGCAAAACGTCGGCCGTGCCTGCCTCTATCTGCTAAAAACTTGAACAGTGACTGACCTTCGTCAGATGTGTGAAAGTCGACCCCTTCAGCCACAAAAAGGTCGCCAAGCCGTTTCTTCAACTCGGTGGCATCAGGTGAGATTTTCCGCGCAAACAAGAAGTCTTGAGAAACCAGTAAGTCATAGTGATCATTGTATAAAACAACGGGCATGCCATAATCTGTGAACATCAAGAATGTGAGCGTGCGTGAGTTGATTTCGTTGTTTGGAACCAAATGGCGCACAAGCGTTTGGAAATACGTCTCGTCGGGAATCCACGTCGTGCTAAAGAAATTCACCACGTCTTTGCGTGTTCGGGTAAAGTCCAGCAGGGCCTCAATAGTGCGCCTGCGCAGACACCACCACTGCGACCCAATTTGCACCCGAATATCTGATGGAATTTCGCGCTGCAGTCCCAGCTTTTCCTGCAGCTTCATGCTTTTATAGAACAGCCATTTTTGCGTGCGTTCGTTAAACCAATGGCGATAGATCAAGCGGTCTTTCTTGATTCCTGTCTTGATCCAATCGGATTCAAAGAAGTCGAAACTTTCGATGTAATCAATATCGTCATTGTCTAGAAATTTGCGGATATGCTCGGCGGACTTAATTGACATGCAGTCGCCGGAAACCATGTAGAAATGCGTTGCTCTTGGGAAAGCTTCTTCAGCAGCTTCAACGGCATACAACGAGGCTTGCACAAGTGACCATTCGCCCCAACCGCATTTGATCCGCTTGGTTGCATATGCGACATTTGGATTGTCCTTAAGCCCCTCGCGAATTGTCTCAAAGGCTTGTTTGCCTGCCCGCGCGTCAAAGTGAATTGCGATATAGTCACCAGCTGCAGTTAGGCGACGTGCTTGATCAATGATGGCTTCTGGGTCTTTATGGCAAAGAAGAATAAATGCGATACGTGCCATTTTGAAACCGTTTCTTAGTTATTTAGAGCTTTGTCAGAGCATAATTGTAAGCGACCATTGAATTAACAAGCCCAATTTGCTTTTAAAGTATAAAGAGTTGCTTGTATGCAGCCAGAAGGAGAAGACGATATGGGCTTTCCGGGAACTTGGATGACCGAGAGCGAGAGCATGGTGTACCGTGTGGTGCCCAAATGTGCGTGCTCGACCATCGGGCAAATCATGTTTTACTCTGATCACGGTGAATTCTTCGACGGCGATATTCATGACAGCAAGGACAGGATGCACAAGTGGGCGCAAGACTACAGTCAGCCTTTGATTGAAGCCAACGTTCAGGCCCACAATTCCTATGCGTTTACATGTGTGCGCAACCCTTACACGCGTGTTCTGTCCTCCTTCTTTGACAAGATTTGCGGCATTCAACGCAATGGCAACCGCTACCGTGGTAAATTGGTGCCTCAACTCGTGCAAAAATATGGCATCGAGGTCGGCGGACCAGATGGCAAACAAGAGTTCGATCAGATCGCATCTTTTCGTCGGTTCTTGCTATTTGTGCGTGACACCATTCGCTGGCGTCGCCCAATGGACCCTGACATTCATTGGTCTTCAACCTCCGGTCACGTCTCGACATTTATCGCCAATGGCGGTCGCTATGACAAAATTTTCTACACCGAAAAATTCAACGAGGGCATGCAAGAAGTTCTGGATGCTGTCGAAACAAAGCACACAGTCGATTTGGCGCAAATTCCGCGTTTCAACGAATCTGAGGGGCACGGTCCCAAACGCGCTCACCCTGTCGAAGACTACTTTGACGATCTGTCCAAACATTTGGTTTGGGAAATCTACAACCGCGACTTCAACTTGTTCAAATACGATTTCGAAAATCCAGGGAACAAATTCCCGATTGGTGAAATCGATCTTGATGAAGTTCATGCCAAACTTGGCGGTTAAGTTTATCGTATCTTAGAATAGAAAGCGCCGCCCATTAGGGGGCGCTTTTTGCTTTCGCAGTGCGACCCAAAGCTTCCCGAACCCAATCCTATCGTTCAGCCATTTTGTGGCCTATGTGGCCGCGCCGAGCACAAAAAACTGGCCTGACGACCAAACGCCAATGCAGGGTTCTCCGTCGACACTCTTTTCAACCGCCAAGTCTGCCAACCTGAAAAAGCTCTTGCGATCGATGAGCGCCTCAAGCCCAGCGCGAATTTCAACATAGGGCGCGGGCTCGCCGTTTTCGCGCGTGGCGACCCGCAATGGGTGCGCATGGTCCAAAACGGCGCTGTCGCCCATGGTGGTGTGAAAGGTCAAAATCTGTTCTTCACCAGATCCAGCCACGTCAAAGTCCACTGCCAAGAAAGGCGCATCGTCAACTTTAATGCCGACTTTCTCCACGGGCGTAACGAGGAAATAATCGTCGCCTTCCTTCTTCAAGACGGTAGAAAACAAGCGCGCCAATCTGACCCGCCCAATCGGGGTACCAAGATAGAACCACGTGCCGTCCTTTTTGATCCGAATATCGAGCT
>NZ_JBDMZG010000037.1:0-25245 GCF_039769035.1 Pacificibacter sp. | reverse complement strand
CATCGACGATGACACTGCCATCAGGCTTGATCTCGAACTTTGCGCGCTGCCAACCTGCCTCCCGCGCCTCGCGGATAAAGGCTGAGGCCGCTTGTTTCGCTTTTGTCTGTGCACTTGCTTTGGTCATCGTCTCGACACCTCTCTCACCTCGTTAACAACGCGCATTATCACACTGATTCATATTGATATTTCCAATTGAACCGAGTGCGGAACGCCTGTCCTTCGCCGCGCGAATGGCTCGGATAACTTCAGAGTTTTGGGAGTTGCCATTGCGATCGGACTCCGCCTTAATCCACTCCTTGAGCTCTTGCGGAAGCCGAAGCTGCATTGGTTTACGACTATTCATGAAACGCCTCCAGGTTGAAAACATACCCCGTTAGTGGCACTTAGCCACTATTGCGTCAATCGAATTTTATGGCACAGTGCCACTATGTCAGAACAAAGTGCTCAAAATCAGGACAAGTTCATCGTGCGATTGCCGGATGGCCTTCGTCACCGGATACGGCTCGCGGCCGAGAGCAACCACCGTAGCATGAACGCTGAGGTCGTTGCCCTCCTTGAAGAAAACTACCCCGCGCCAGTCCCGGAAAACATCAGCGACCCCGCAGCCCGAATGCTATTCTGGCTCGCCAAACGAATCCGACGGAGAAGCCCGCAACCGGGCTCACCCAGAGACAAGCAAGCCGCCCTATACGAGCGTATTGCGGGCGATATTTCGGAACGCATGAAGGATATCGGGGAATAGCCTTAGTAGGCCACCCACTCGTATCCATGGTTGCCTTCGTGATCTTCCCATTCAACGCCAACCCCGCGTCGCCAATTCGATGACGAACAGCGCCGCGACGGCAGCACCCACTGCGGGGCCGCCGCTGGTGTCGTGCGTTGCCAACCGAATTCGCCCTGCGTGCCATAGGTCCCGAGGAGAATATTGTAGCTCTCAGAACAGTCATCGTCGCGACCGCGTTCGCGATGGCTGTAGTACCGAACATCCCAGACGCGGATCGAGCGCACGAAATCGAATTCCAGACCACTGATGTCGATATCGGCACCGCCTTCGACCACCTGCGCTAAAATGAATTGACCAAGGTTCTCTCCCGTTAGAGTGCTTGCGTCCCAAACTCGTGGTGCCGTGCTTTGCAACGGACCTCGCTCTGCAACCCCCATCGGACACCGCCAGATCTGCAACGGCGGCTCGATCGGCCAAGGCGTAATCCGCCTAATGAAAACCGCACGAGCATGGGCACATTCTGCTGAAGCTGGCCACCCGCCAGCCAGGCAAAGCAGAATGGCGCAATCAACTTGGTAGGCTTTTGCTGCCTGCGGAGCCAAGCTGGAAACGACACTTATGGCGACCCCGCCAAGCAAATATCGGATGGATTTGAGCCACATATCAATAAGCGCCTTTCGATTTCACTACTATAATATTGATGGTTGTTGCCCAACTTCGCCCCGCACACCATATGCGAGCAAGCGAATAGATCCACTCGCGCGCGCTTTGTGGAATATATTCCGTAGAGCAATTCTTGTGATCTGGCCGAATACAGGTCATGAAATTGAGGGAACAAGTAGGGTTAAATATCCGGAATCTAATAAATTCCAGAGGATTGAGCCAAGAACAATTAGCTTTAGCTGCTGACCTGGATCGCAGCTATATCAGCGAGATCGAGCTCGCGAAATTCTCAGCATCGATCGATGTTCCAGAGCGGATCGCGTATGCTCTCGAGGTCACTCCCAAGGAATTGTTTAACGAGAGGGGCTAGTTTTGCCCGAATTTGAGAGTGGTCGCACAACCGCCGAAGCCATCGGCCGCATAACGTGCATCAAAACAGGCGACGAAATCGGCCTACTTTATCTGTGGGATAACGGCGACACGCAGGCCGCGCTGCACGAAGACGGCCTGCTTCGATCGACAATCTGCCCAGAGCAACAGGCAGGACCGGACCTTGGTGCAAATCGCGGCTAAGGGCCGGAATGAGCCCTAATGGGCAAGTGCTGCAAAGATCCTGAACTGAAAGTGTGAATAGAAAGCAGACCTTTGTTGCGCTTCCAGAATTGTAGACGCTCTTTTCGAAAGCTGGCATAGCGGAATCGGCCGGGTTGCTGGGTTTGTCCAGCCGCCGCGTGTGCAACAGTCCACTTCTGTCTTGTGAACATCCTCTCAGAGCGATGATCCCATTCAAACAACTTGATTTCTTTGTTGCTAGTCCGACTCCCTGAACGGCGCGAGAGTGTCGATTATCAGGCTCTTTACGCGTTCGTGGAGCGCTGATTCCTGTCCTGATTTTGTGACCAGGTACATGTCGGAGCGAAACTGTTTAGGCAACTCAACATCTCTGAATACGATGTTGGGCAACCGCATCACCTGCACCGATTTCGGAACGATAGCAAAGCCCAATCCATGGTTCACCATGTTGATAACGGCATGTGTTTGGCTGGCCTCAATGCGGGTTTGGGGGGTGATTCCGCAAGCCAGGAACATGGCAGTGAGCGTCTCCATCAGGAACCCACCCCGGTCTTTTGTGAAGGACACGAAGGGCTCTCCATCGAAATCTGAAATGGTTAGTTCCGTTTTTTCGGCGAGGGGGTGCGATTCTGGGATCGCCATCACAAAGGGTTCGTTGACCACCCTGAACCGTTCGATTTCTCCGCGGGGTTGCTCCATTCTGGTCAGGCCAAAATCGATACGCCCTGAGCGCTGTGACTCAATGACTTCATACCCCATCATTTCTATTGGGGTGATGCCGACATTGGGCAAGAGTTCTGCCATCCGCTTTGCGATCAAGGGGATGAACTGAATGGCTGCAGAAGGCACAAAACCGATTGAAACATTCCCAAGTTCGCCACGTTCTGCCTGACGTGCATTCAGGATAGCGTGTTCGGATCGTTGAATAATATCGATCGCACTGTGGTAAAAGCTTTCGCCGGCAGAGGTGAGGCGAACGTATTTGTTGCTGCGCTCCAGCAGGACCAGGCCGATGCGCTCTTCAAGGATTTTTATCTGTCTTGAAAGCGGCGGTTGCGTCATGTTCAGACGCGCAGCTGCCCGGCTGAAGCTCAGCTCTTCAGCCACCGCCACAAAGCACCTCATTTGGAAAAACTCAAACTGTCCCTGGGCCATTTTGATTCTGCTTATAATTTAGGCTGCAAATTTATTTATGATACAAATCCTGTATCGTTGCAATCCAAATTTGAAATTTACATTCCCCCGGTCCTTCCCAAGTTTACAAGGCGCAACATCAGCGCCCCGATGCAAATCTGCGGTTTGGGTGCTTGCTACCTTGGATACTTTGGGAGGACCAAATGAACCGGAAATCACACATTATGGCATTGTCGCTGCTTGCTTCGACTGTCGCCTTTGGGGCGCAAGCCCAGAACAATTCAGTCACGGTTGTACTGTCGGAAGAGCTTGAAATCGTCGAGCCCTGTTCGGCAACAAAATCCAACGTCGGCCGGGTTCTGTTTCAGAACATCTCGGAAACCGTGACCGAGATGGACCCCAAGACCGGGCTGCAGCCGCGTCTGGCCGAGAGCTGGGAGGACATGGGCAACGGAACCTGGCGCTTTAACCTGCGTCAGGGTGTTACCTTCAGCGACGGGTCGGCAATGGATGCCGAAGACGTCGCGCATTCGCTGAAACGTATGAAATCCGAGGCCATTGCCTGTGAAATCGGTGCAAAATTCTTTGGCGGCATCGAGATCACCTCGAACGTCGTTGATCCGCATACTCTGGACGTGACGGCCAACCCGGCCCAGCCGATCCTGCCGATGCTGATGTCGACAGTGACCGTGACCACTTCGGACACACCGATGGACAAATTTGTCGATCATCCGATTGGAACCGGCCCCTATACGTTCGACGAATATGCCCGCGGACAGCACATCAAACTATCCGCCAACCCGAACTACTGGGGAGAGCAGCCCACAGTGCAATCGGCCACCTATGTGTTCCGCTCGGACAGCTCGGTTCGCGCCGCTATGGTTGCTGCGGGTGAAGCTGACATTGCGCCCAATATCGCGTTGCAGGATGCCAGCGACCCGGCAATGGATTTCTCGTATCCGAACTCGGAAACAGTGTTTCTGCGTCTCGAGCATGCCTATCCGCCGCTCAACGATCGTCGCGTTCGTGAAGCGTTGAACCTGGCAGTTGATCGCGAGGCCTTTGTCGGCACCATTCTGGCGAACGGCACATTGCTGGCAACCGGTATCACGCCGCCCTCGACCGTTGGCTATGACCATGATCTGAAGCCATATGCATATGACCCTGAGCGCGCCAAAGCTCTCTTGGCCGAAGCCAAGGCGGATGGTGTCCCGGTGGACGCAGAGATCACCCTGATCGGTCGTATCAATAACTTTGCCAATGTTCTGGAAACCATGGAAGCTCTGCACGCCATGTATCAGGATGTCGGTTTTAACATGAAGCTTGAGATGGTCGAAGTGGCTGAATGGCTCGAGCGTTATGCCAAGCCTTTCCCGGCAGACCGTGGCCCTGAAATCATTGAAGCGCAGCACGACAACGCCAATGGCGATCCTGTGTTCTCCATGTACTTCAAGTACCACTCAGAAGGTCAGCAATCGGGCCTGACGGACCCCAAGGTTGATGCCCTCATTGCCGAGGCAACGGCAGCCACCGGTGACGCGCGTGCCGCCAAGTGGAGCGAGCTGTTCGGCTACATCCACGAAGAGGTGATTGCAGACGTCATGTTGTTCCACATGGTTGGCTTTAGCCGCGTCAATGACCGTCTCGACTTTGCTCCGACGATCCGCACCAACAGCGAACTGCAGCTGTCGCAGATCGAGTTCAAGTAAGCGGAACCGGCTCGCGGGCAACACCTGCCCGCGAGCACCTCAATCCAAAGGTCATTTGCTATGATGAAATTCCTGGGAAAACGCGCGGTCGCCAGTGCTATCTCGCTTGTCGGGCTGATCCTGCTGGTGTTTTTCCTGAGCCGCCTGACAGGTGACCCGACCGGTCTCTATCTGCCGCTGGACGCCTCGGAAGAAAGCCGCAATCAGTTCCGGGAAATTCACGGGCTGAACGACCCGCTGATCGTGCAGTTCTTTTCTTACATGGGTGATCTTGTCCGTCTTGATTTTGGCGACTCGATCCGGCGCTCGGAACCTGCAATCGACGTTGTGCTGCGCGGGTTTGCTTGGACACTGCAACTGGCGCTGATCACGATGTCGCTGGTCGTCGCGCTGGCCATCGTGGTTGGATCACTGGCCGCGTATCACGTCGGTGGCATCTTCGACCGGATCGCCACGTTCTTTTCCCTGATCGGCGCTAGTGCCCCTGATTTCTGGGTCGCCATCGTCGCCATCGTCATCTTCTCGGTCACACTGGGCTGGGTGCCCACGTCGGGCACGGGAAGTGTCTGGCATTGGATCTTGCCGATCACGGTGCTCTTCATCCGCCCCTTTGGCCTGATCGTGCAGATCGTCCGAGGGTCAATGATAACCGCACTTGGATCGGCTTATGTCAAAACCGCCCGCGCAAAGGGTGTCAAAAATCGTCCCATCATTTTTGTACATGCCCTGCGCAATGCCTTGCTGCCCGTCATCACGGTGATTGGCGATCAGGCCGCAGCGCTGCTGAATGGCGCCGTCGTGGTCGAGACCATCTTTGGGTTCCCCGGCGTCGGAAAGCTGATGATCGATTCCATCCTGCAACGTGATTTCACCGTTGTCATGGCCGCGATCATGGTCACTGCAATGGCGATTTTCCTCATGAATATCGTGATCGACATTCTCTACTCGATCCTCGATCCCCGCATCAGGTACTGATTTCATGTCCCACTCTGATCAAACCATTCCGGATATCCCGGACGCCCCAAATCCGGTCCTGCGGATCGTGCGGATGCTTTGGGCCGACAAGTTCGCCTTTGTCTCGGCGCTGTTTTTGCTGCTGATCCTGTTCTGCGCTGTCTTCGGACCACTTCTGCTGGAAGATGTCGCCACCAAGCAAAACCTGCGTGGACGTAACGCGCCTCCGTTTGATTTCTCCAAGCACTGGCTATTCTGGCTGGGTGGGGACGCGCTTGGGCGGCCATTGCTGGCGCGGATCGTCGTGGCGGCCCAAAACACAATCTTTGTTGCGGCAGGTGCGGTTTTCTTTTCGCTGCTGATCGGCACCAGCCTCGGATTGATCGCAGGCTACACCTCAAAAACCCTGAGCCAGGTCATCATGCGGCTGGCGGACATCATCATGTCCTTTCCATCGCTTCTGCTGGCCGTGATCGTTTTGTTCATGCTGGAAAGCTCGGTGTTCAATCTGGTGATCGTTTTGGCGATCACGCGC
The DNA here is from genome assembly GCF_039769035.1 of Pacificibacter sp. NCBI lineage: Bacteria > Pseudomonadati > Pseudomonadota > Alphaproteobacteria > Rhodobacterales > Roseobacteraceae > Pacificibacter > Pacificibacter sp. The sequence continues at coordinate 18,950 of NZ_JBDMZG010000037.1, read as the reverse complement.
ATCCCGGTCTACCTCAGGACCGCACGAGCAGAGACGCTCGAAGTGCGGGAACGTATGTTTGTTCAGGCTGCTCGGGTCATGGGCGCCTCGACCAAGCGGATTGTGTTTCGCCACATTCTGCCTGTGGTGTTTCCGACACTGGTGACCATTGCCACTCTCGATTTCGCCTTTGTCATGCTGGCTGAATCGTCTCTGTCGTTTCTCGGCATTGGCATCCAGCCACCCGAAATCACCTGGGGTCTGATGGTGTCTCAGGGACGCCCCTATCTGACAACTGCCTGGTGGCTTTCGTTCTGGCCTGGCCTCGCGATCATCCTGACGACCCTGTCGCTGAACCTTTTGTCACATTGGCTGCGGACCGCCTTGGATCCCGCACAACGCTGGCGCCTTGAAAATGTGGGGAAGAAAAATGGATGAACGTCTTCTTGAGGTTCGCAATCTTTCAGTAAGTTTCCACACCTCACATGGCACAGTCCACGCGGTGCGTGACGTGAGCTGGCATCTGGATCGCGGAGAAACACTGGCCATTCTGGGCGAATCCGGATCAGGCAAATCGGTTTCGGCCTCGGCCATTCTGAACCTGATCGACATGCCGCCCGGAGAGATCACTTCTGGCGAAATCCTGTTTGAACATCAGAACTTGCTGGAGATGTCCGCCGAACAGCGGCGCGAATTGAATGGCCATCGGATCGCAATGATCTTTCAGGATCCGCTCAGCCACCTGAACCCGGTCTATTCCATCGGTTTCCAAATTGCCGAAACCATGTCGGCCCACGGCATCAGCAAATCCGAGACCCGGACCCGTACAATTGAATTGCTGAACCGGGTCGGAATTCCCGAGGCTGAAACCAAAATCGACGCCTATCCGCACCAGTTCTCAGGGGGGCAGCGCCAACGCATCATGATCGCGATGGCCTTGGCTCTGAAACCTGACATCCTGATCGCGGATGAGCCAACCACAGCCCTTGATGTAACAGTGCAGGCGCAAATCCTGACTTTGCTCGAAGAGTTGCAGGAAGAAACCGGTATGGGGCTTTTGCTGATCACTCATGATCTGGGTGTTGTCGCCGAAGTGGCTGATCGTGTTGTGGTGATGAATGCTGGCCGGATCGTGGAAACCGGCAGTGCGCGGGAAGTTTATCACAATCCGCAACACCCCTACACCAAGAACCTTATTTCTGCCGTGCCCGGAAGCGGTGATATGGCTGGTCAACTGGATAGCGCGGTTCAACCAATCCTCGAAATCAAGGGGCTGACAAAGCTCTACGAAGCCTTTGTCGCGTTGGAAGACGCCAGTCTTACGGTCATGCCGGGTGAATCCGTGGCCATCGTTGGCGAATCCGGGTCGGGAAAATCCACCCTGGCAAAAACGCTGTTGCGACTTGAGGATGCAACCGCAGGCTCGGCGCTGTTTGAGGGTCGTGATCTGGTCAGCATGAGCCCGAAAGAACTGTTCGATATCCGCCGTGACATCCAGATGGTGTTTCAGGACCCCACGCAATCACTCAATCCCCGGATGTCGATCTTTAAAATCATCTCCGAAGCCTTCGTCATTCACCCAGAGATTCTGCCCAAAAGCCAATGGAAATCGCGGGTCTGCGAATTGCTGGAGCAGGTTGGGCTCAAGGCGGAGCATATGCATCGCTATCCGCACCAGTTTTCCGGCGGACAGCGCCAGCGCATTGCCATTGCCCGCGCTCTGGCGCTCGAGCCGAAACTCATCATCTGTGACGAGGCGGTTTCCGCTCTGGACGTCTCTATCCAGGCGCAGGTGCTGGATCTGCTGACGGAATTGCAGAATGAACTGGGCCTGAGCTATTTGTTCATTGCCCATGACCTCCCCTTGGTTCGCGATTTCGCGCACCGGGTTATCGTGATGAAAAACGGCAGGATTGTTGAACAGGGGCCGGTCGGGCAAATCTTCGACGCCCCGCGCGAAGAATACACCCGCAACCTGATTGCCGCGAGCCTGAGCCCGGATCCCGACATACAGGCCAAACGGCGCGCTGCCTTGCGTGAACTGCAGGAGCTTTCAGCATGACAAAACCAGATCTTTTGGTCATGTCCCCGATCTGGCCATCGGCAATCGACACGCTTGCTGCACAATTCACGCTGCACCGCTATGACCTCGCCGAGGACAAATTAGCGTTGTTGAAAGCGGTCGGCCAGAACTGCCGCGCCGTCATCATCAACGGCAATTATCAACTTGGCGTCGCAGAACTTGCGTTCCTCCCGAGGTTGGAAATCGTCGCCTGCACGACGGCCGGATTTGAAAAACTGGACCATGACGCTCTGCAGCAACGCGGCATCGCCCTGACCAACGCCTCGCTTGCGTTGAAGGATGACGTTGCAGACACGGCTCTGATGTTGGTTTTGGCCTCGTTCAAGGATCTGGTCCGGGCGGATGCCTATGTCCGCCAAGGCCAATGGCAGCACCAAGGCCCTTATCCGCTTTTGACTGCCCTCAAGGGCAAGCGCGCAGGCATCCTCGGGCTGGGCACAATCGGCAGGGAAATCGCCTCACGACTGGAAGCAGTGCGGATGACGATTGGGTACTGCACACGTCGCCCGCAGGATGTGGAACACACCTATTTCACCGATGCGCTTTCGTTGGCGGACTGGTGCGATGTTTTGATCGTTGCGATTCCGGGCGGGGCTGAAACCAAAGGGCTCATTGATCAGGCAATCCTGAAGAAACTGGGATCACAAGGCACCCTGATCAATATCTCTCGTGGTAGTGTCGTGGACGAAGCTGCGCTGATCGCATGTTTGAAATCCGGGACATTGGGTGCTGCCGGGCTGGACGTCTACCAGAACGAACCGACCCCAAATCCGGACCTGACGGACCTGCCCAACGTCGTGCTCTATCCCCATCACGCCAGCGGCACGGTCGAGACGCGTTGCGCCATGACCGAGCTGGCAGTTGAAAATCTAGCCGCGCACTTTGCGGGCACCCGTCCCATTTCCCCAGTAAACAGCAGCGTTCAGCATAGCAGGGCAGCACAATGAACCAGACGTTCACCTATTTTCGATGGCCATTTCTGTTCACGGCGGCTGGGTTGGTGCTGGCCTATTGGCTGGGTTACCAGACCACCGGAACCGTCGGGGGAGCGATGTCGTTTTTCCTGATCGGAACGGCTCTGGCCATCCTTGAGATTTCGCTGAGCTTCGACAACGCCATCGTCAACGCCAACATTCTGGAAACGATGGAGCCCAAGTGGCAGCAAAGGTTCCTGACGTGGGGCATCCTCATCGCCGTCTTCGGAATGCGGATTATTTTCCCTCTGGCGGTTGTCGCCGTTGCGGCAAAAATCGGACCAATATCGGCCATCGTCCTGGCCGCGTCGGACCCACATGAATACGCGCGGATCATGGAAGAGTCCCACATCGGGATTTCTGCTTTCGGCGGCACATTCCTGATGATGGTCGCCCTGACATACTTCATCGATCAGTCCAAAGAAGTCGACTGGATCCGGATGATCGAATGCCGTTTGCGCAGCTGGGCATCGATCCGGGGGCTGGAAATAGCCCTGGTTCTGTTCACCGCCCTGATCGTTTCGATCTCTCTTCCCGGACATGAAAGTGCCACCTTCCTGTTTGCGGCAGTTTGCGGCCTTGTGACCTTCCTCGCCGTTGAATTGCTCGGCCACTTTCTGGATGCGGAAAAAGAGGTTCAAAGCCTTGCAGCCAAGGGTGGTCTGGGCGCGTTCCTTTATCTCGAAGTGCTTGATGCCAGCTTTTCCTTTGATGGCGTGATCGGCGCCTTTGCCCTGACCCAAAACCTGTTTCTGATAGCCATCGGCCTTGGCATCGGCGCTTTTTATGTTCGCTCAATGACCATCATGCTGGTCGAGCGAAAGATGCTGACGCAATTCCGCTATCTCGAGCACGGCGCATTTTATTCGGTGCTGGTCCTGTCCGTCATCATGTACGCGCAATCCCTCTGGCATGTGCCTGAACTCTTCACAGGCCTGATAGGCGCAACCTTCATTTGCCTCTCGCTGTATTCGTCTATTCGTCACAACAAACTGGATCAGAACATATGACCGTCGCACCCAACATCAGCAAAGACCTGAAAGGAAACCCAATGTCCGAACATCCGTTGAAACCCGAGACCCGAGAGTTGCTTGAAAAGGTTTCAGTCGCGACACTGGCGACCGTCATGTACAAGCACGGCCTGCGCAATCAGGTGATCCAGGATGTCCGGCCGCTGTCGCGCAAGGGAAAGAACATGGTAGGTCCGGCGTTTACGCTGCGCTACATGCCCGCGCGCGAAGATCGCAATCAGCTGGAAGAATTCCGCAATCCCGAACACCCGCAGCGACACGCGGTTGAGATCTGCCCTCCGGGTCATGTGATGGTGATGGACAGCCGCAAAAGCGCCTATGCAGCTTCTGCCGGGGACATTCTGATCAATCGCCTGATGGCACGTGGTGTTGCCGGTGTTGTGACCGATGGAGGGTTCCGAGATGCCATGAATATCGCCGAACTGGATATCCCGTCCTATCACAATCGCCCGGCCAGCCTGACCAATCTGACCACCAACGAGGCTATCGACATCAACGTCCCTATCGGGTGCGGAGATGCGCCGGTCTTCCCCGGAGACATCCTGGTTGGCGACGACGACAGCATCATCGTCATTCCGGCTCATCTCGCGGACGAGGCTGCAGAAGTGGCGACCGAAATGACCGCATATGAGGATTTTGTCCTGAGCAAGGTCCAGGCGGGAGCCTCGATCATTGGACTTTATCCGGCGACCAAGCAGGAGAACCTCGATGAGTTCAAACAGTGGCGTGCAAAACACGGGCGGTAATCAGCTCGCGTCTGTCGTCCGTTTCAAACCAATTCCAAACTTTAAAGTGTGAGCCTGAAAAATGACCTTCGAACCCCACGGAAAACACCTGATTGCCGGCGCTTGGCTTGCCGGTGAGGCCCAGTTTGCCTCGACCCCCGCACATGGGCCAGCGCATCGTTTTTCCGTTGGCACGCCTGCCCACGTTGATATGGCCTGCCAGTCCGCAGAAGACGCTTTCTGGTCTTATGGGTATGCATCGCGCCAGGACCGTGCCGACTTTTTGAACGCGATTGCCGACGAAATCGAAGCGCGCGGCGAAGCGATCACCGAGATCGGCACGCAGGAAACCGGACTCCCAGAGGCGCGCCTGCAAGGTGAGCGCGGGCGGACAACGGGGCAGCTGCGCCTGTTCGCAGCGCATATACTGGCGGGCGATTACCTTGACCGTCGCCATGACGCCGCACTGCCTGATCGCGCGCCATTGCCGCGACCGGACCTGAAAATGGTCCAGCGCCCAATCGGACCGGTGGCTGTGTTTGGTGCCTCCAACTTCCCGCTCGCGTTTTCCACGGCTGGTGGCGACACCGCCGCTGCGCTTGCTGCCGGATGTCCCGTGGTTGTGAAAGGCCACAGCGCGCATCCCGGAACCGGTGAAATCGTCGCCGAAGCCATCGCCGCAGCGATCACCAAATGCGGCCTGCACCCTGGTGTCTTTTCGCTGATCCAGGGGGGCAAACGTGATGTCGGGACGGCGCTGGTACAGCACCCACTGATCAATGCCGTTGGCTTTACCGGATCGCTTGGCGGGGGCCGCGCCCTGTTTGACCTCTGTGCGCAGCGCGACAATCCGATCCCGTTCTTTGGTGAGCTTGGCTCGGTTAACCCAATGTTCCTTTTGCCCGCGGCCTTGAAAGCCCGTGGTCAGTCGCTTGCCGAAGGTTGGGCGGGGTCGCTCTCGATGGGTGCGGGTCAGTTCTGCACCAATCCCGGCGTTGCTGTGGTCATCGAAGGCGCGGACACAGACGCTTTTGTCAACGCCACCAGAGAGGCGCTGAACCCCATCGGCGCCCAGACCATGCTGACAGACGGTATCGCCGAGGCCTATCGGCAGGGTCGTGACCGGATTGCCGGAACCGTTGGCGTGCAGGAAGTCCTGACATCAACCTGCGATTTGCGAAATGCGACCCCTTATCTGTTTGCCACCACTGGTGCCGAATGGCTGCGTAACGAGACACTGGGGGAAGAAGTCTTTGGTCCGCTGGGCCTGATCGTCCGCGTAAAAGATATCGACGAAATGATGGACGTGGCGAAATCGCTACAAGGCCAGTTGACCTGCACGCTGCACATGGATTCTGATGATGTTGAGATCGGGCAGCGCCTGATGCCGGTTCTGGAACGCAAGGCAGGGCGTGTGCTGGCCAATGGTTTCCCGACCGGCGTCGAGGTTTGTGACACCATGGTGCATGGCGGCCCTTATCCTGCCTCAACGAATTTTGGCGCAACCTCGGTGGGCACATTGTCGATCCGCCGTTTCCTGCGGCCTGTTTGCTACCAAAATCTACCCAACGACCTACTGCCAGAGGGTTTGCGATAAGCAGAATGGCTGGTTTTGGAAACAAAAAACACCGTTATGAGAAGGAGGAAAAACTCATGAAAATTTTGAAGAATGCCCTGCTGGGAGCAGGTCTGCTGATCTCCACTTTTGCCGGGGCTGCAGTGGCCTGGGAACCTGAAAAACCGATCAAGATCTATGTTGGTTTCTCGCCGGGTGGCGGTACCGATATTGTAGCCCGGTCTATTGTTGCTTCGGCGCAAGAGTTCTTTCCGGTTCCGCTAGTTGTCGTCAACCGTCCCGGTGCTGGTGGCGTCCTTGCCGCCGAGTTCGTGAAGAACCAAAAGGCTGACGGTTACTCTCTGTTGGTTGCTGGCGGCAGCGAAAGCACCTCGGTACCGAACCACCGCAAAGTCAACTATGACATCGTTGAGGATTTCGACGGCGTCATTCGACTGATCCGCTCGCGGCTGTTCATCTGCGCCCCGACAGACAGTGAGTTTTCCACCGTAGCCGAGCTGAAATCCGTGGCTGAAGCCAATCCCGGAAAAATCACCTATGGCAGCTCCGGCCAGGGCTCGATCACGCACTCGGCCGTTCTGGTGCTTGAAAAGGCACTGGGAGTCGAGTTCCAGCACGTGCCTTATAAAGGTGGTGCGCCGGCCATTGCAGCGATGCTTGGTGGCCACGTGGACTTTACCGTCTGCGGCCCGGAAGATGCGCAGGCACAGGTCGCCGCTGGCAACATCCAACTAATCGCGACGTCATCGGAATCGCGCTACCCCGGCTTCCCAGACGTTCCTAACTATAAGGAGTTGGGTTACGACGTTTCCGTCGACAACCAAAAGGGCCTCATTGCTCCTGCTGGCACTCCCGAAGAAGTTCTGCAATATCTGCACGATCACTTCAAAATGGGTCTCGACAGCATTGTCTGGGAGAAAATGGCAGGCAAGCTCAAGCTCGAAACCTCATATCTGAGCGGCCCGGACTTTGAGAGCAATATGGTTGAAATGTCAGCTCATATTGGTCGCGCCGTGAACGGCGAATAAGCTCGATATACGAAAAGCACGGGCGCTCTGATTGTGCGCCCGTGCTATCATCCCTGCAGCGCAGTCATTCAAGGAAATCGACCATGCCCAATCGCTTGTTCGGTGTCACCATCGCAGCCCTGTCCATCCTTTTTCTGATGTACGCTGTGCCAACTATCGATTCTGACCAAGGGTTCTTTTCCGTGGGGCCAAAACTGTTTCCCAATATTGGTGGCAGCCTGACGTTAATCTTCGGCCTGCTGATCGCGCTGCAAAAGAACGGCGAAACTGAGACCGCTGCCTTGCAAACCAAAGACGCCCGCGTGTCTCTCGGTTTGGTGCTGGGCATCACGCTTGGCTTTATTCTGTTGCTCTCACAGCTTGGATTCCTGATTTCCGTTTTCCTGACGCTGGCGGCATTCCTTGTGGTGTTCGGTGAGCGACGTGTCAGAGTCATTCTTCCAGTCGCACTCGGTGTCCCGGTTGTGGTTCACCTGATCTTTCTCAATCTGTTCGCGCTCGAACTGCCAACTGGGCCGCTCGATTTTCTGCTCGGAGGTCTGTAATGGACGCCTTTCTTTCCGCACTTGTCACGGTTCTTGAACCTGGAAACCTGGTGATCCTGTTTCTGGCCACAATCGCCGGGCTGACGCTTGGTGCCATTCCCGGCCTGACCGTGGTTATGGCCATCGCACTGGCTGTTCCGATGACGTTGTGGATGGAAACAGTGCCCGCGATGATGCTGCTGATCGGGCTTTACGGATCTGGGATTTACAGCGGCAGTATCTCGGCCATTCTGATCAACGCGCCCGGCACACCTGCCTCTGCCGCAACCGGTCTTGATGGCTATGCGATGGCAAAGCAGGGCCGACCGCTGAAAGCCCTGCGACTGGCGCTTTGGGCTTCGGTTTTTGGGGGGCTTGTCAGTATCATTCTCCTGGTGCTGATCGCTCCGCAACTGGCGCAAGTTGCTCTGAAATTTGGCCCGGCAGAACTCGCCTCTCTGCTCATTTTTTCGCTCACTTTGATCGGCATTCTCTCAGGCGGCTCCATGGCCAAAGGGCTGTTGGCTGCTGCCTTGGGCATGTTGATCGCAACCATAGGCGCCGATCCCATGCTGTCGGTCCCAAGGTTCACACTTGGCTACACGGAACTGTGGGATGGTTTTTCCTTCATTCCCGTTCTTATTGGTCTGTTTGCCATCGCGGAACTGTTTGAGCAGGGCGCGCAACGCTTCAAAGACGCGGATGACGCCATCAGCATCTCGCACACAGACAGCAACATGAACCGGATTTCCAAAGAGGAAGTCCGCAAATGCGCTGTCCCTGCCGTGCGGTCCAGCCTGATCGGCTCGCTCATCGGAGCATTGCCAGGATTGAGCGCATCGATCGCCGCATTTCTCGCCTATGCCGTCACCAAACGCGTGTCCAAAACACCTGAAGAGTTGGGCAAAGGCTCGGTTGAGGGCATCGTCTCGGCGGAATCTGCCAATAACGCGGTGACCGGTTCCGCGATGATCCCCTTACTGGCGCTGGCAATTCCAGGTGACCCGCCCACTGCGATCTTGCTGGGGGCTTTGCTTATCCAAGGCGTCACACCCGGCCCGATGATCTTTACGTTCCACCCTGAGGTAGTTTACTCGATCTATCTCATTCTTTTCGTCGCTCTGGTGTTTCTCGCGATCATCGCGAGCTTTGCCATCAAACCCATCACACATGTCCTGCGCGTTCCCAAGCATATCCTCTTCCCAATCATTCTGGTGATGTGCGTGGCCGGCAGCTATTCCATGCGCAGCAACATTTTCGACGTCTATGTCATGTTCGGTGCCGGGGTGCTTGGCTATATTTTGCGGCTCTTTTCTGTCCCGATTGCACCACTTCTGATCGCCTTCATTCTGACGTCCCCATTTGAAGAGGCGCTGCGACAAGCGCTGATCGGGTCGAATGGCAGTCTGATGGTTTTCATTCAAAAGCCGATCTCGGCAGCCTTCCTCGGTCTGGCTGCCCTAATGGTCGCGTCGGTGATGCTTCGCGGCAGAAAGGAGGCAAAGGCCAAATCCTCTCTGCAGTGATTTTCGTTCTACCCGCCGTCGGTGGAGTAAAGGCGCGCTAGGTCCAGATTTCTGCAATTGTTTCTAGTGCAACCGGGAAAATCTGTTTTGTCGGCAAAGTTATTGCCAAACGAGAGGATTTTTTGAATGCCTGATAGACCGAAACCAGAGTACGCTGACGCACAATCTTTCAATGGTCGGGAAAGTGCGATAGCGGCCTTTTGAACAACCGCAGCAAAAGGAAGCTAAGTCCCGCTTAGCTGCCGTCGATGCCCCGCGCAGCTAAGGTCCGGTAAGAGCCCATAGTATCGGATGCTGCGCAATCTAAGAATGGGTGCGAACCGCGCTTTGCTGCCATTGGTCATGGCATGGGAGGCCCATAGGAGACATTGGTTGTGTCTGCCCGCGCTGCATTGCGGCTTCGCCGAACAAGCCGCGCGTTGCGTTTTTACGATATCTCATCAGGTGAACTCACACACTGCGAACAAACTTGCCATTTTGCCAAATTGGAAAAGCAGGCGCAAACAGATCAGACCTCTCAACCGGTTTCTGTGGCGAGTGTCACGTCAAATTCAACGTGTAGAAAAGGTTCCGTCACTTTTCCAGAGAGGGCCATTCCATGCGGGAAATCAGACGCCTGTTTCTTGTGATATCTCATCACAAGGTCATCACGAACGCCAAACACCGTGTCCTGATCCAGATACGGGTCGTCTTCGGGGAAAATCTCGGTGACCAAAGTGCGGTATCCGGGCGCTTTCACGATGTAATGCAGATGTGACGGACGCCAGGGGTGGCGGCCACAGGCGCGTAGAATGTCGCCAACCGGGCCATCAGACGGCACGGTGTATTCCACGGGTTTCACCGTGGTGAAGCTGTAACGCCCATCATCGCCAGCAGCCATCAAGCCCATGACCTCATACCAAGCGCCTGCGACAGCTTTGCCGAACGCAGGGTTGTCCGCCAAAGTTTCGGTGTTCACCACCATCAAGTCCAAGATTTCACCTGGGAACATAGAGCTGTCGAACAACACGTTGGCGTCAGGGTTCGAGCCAGTGATTTCAGACACCAACGGGTTCCACGTCACCACGGCTTCGACATCGCTTGTGGCATAAGCCGCGATCATATCGGCGTCAGAGGTGTTGATCACGGCGTCCAGATCGGCCTCTTCCAAGCCTACAGTTTCAAGCCCGCGTGCCAGCAAGTAATGCGACACAGAGAGTTCCACCAAGTTCACAGGCTTGCCTTTAAGGTCGGCCAAACCGCCCTCGCCTTTCAAGATCACCGCGTCATTGCCGTTGGAATAATCGCCGATGATCAAAGCTGTGGTGTCAACGCCGCCGCCTGACGGAATGGACAGCGTGTCCATGTTGGTGGCGGACACACCGTCAAAGGCACCCGCCGTGTATTGGTTGATGGATTCAACGTAATCGTTGATTTGAACGATATCGACGGTGATGCCGTATTTGTCGGCCCATTTGTTCATGATGCCACTGTCTTCCAAATAGCCCCATGGCATCCAACCGACATAAATCGACCATGCCAGTTTGAAATCTGTTTTTTCTTCAGCAGCAAGCGGTGCGGCGAGCGCGGATACCAATCCAGCTGAGAGCGCCGTAGCGGATAGAATGTTCTTGAGTGTCATGACTGTCCCCGTTGTGCGTTCCGCCGTTTTAAATTGGGTTTCGCTGCGCTGGCGGAACAAGAAAGATAGGGCGCGGGCAAAACCTGCGCAGTAACCTCCCGGGATTTTGCCCCGCCGTGTGCCTATGCGGATTGTGCCGCCTAGGTGATGCTTCTCGGACCAGACTTTGATGATGTCATCAAACGGAACCCTAAGCATCCTGCCCCTTCATTCAGGGGCAAGGGCTGTCTCACAATCAACTTGTCTGTCGCATCACAGTGATTTTCAGGTGCATTTGCCTAGAATATCCACGTTTCATCAAGTTTTGCCCAGTTTTTACGCGCATTCATCGCCCCGTACGGCGTCAAAGAGACTCGCAGACACCCCACCAAGCCTGTAAATCCGTGTGCTGAGGTGCAGATTTCTGCAGCTTCAAACACCGCTAAGGCACGTATGTCGAATTTCGCACGCCAGTGCATCAGTGGAAAACCACTCGCTCACAGCACGCCCGCACGCCCAAAGACGCGCAGGCAGAGCCGACGTTTAGCGCTGCTTTGTTTGCCAGTTTGGATGAATCCAAGGTTTGGCGTTCGACGCAGGCAACGGCTCTTTGCCCAAGATATGATCAGACGCTTTTTCGCCCACCATGATCGAGGGCGCATTCAGATTGCCATTGGTGATCTGCGGGAAAATTGAGCTGTCAGCCAAGCGCAGGCCCTCGACGCCAATCACGCGATTGAGCGGATCAACCACTGCCATTGGATCATCACGCTGACCCATTCGGCACGTTCCACAGGGGTGATAGGCGCTTTCTGCATGTTCGCGAATAAAGGCGTCGATCTCATCATCCGTTTGCACATCAGCACCCGGTTGAATTTCGTGTTTTGCATAGCGTGAAAAAGCGTCTTGCCCGAAAATCTCGCGGGTCAGACGGATACAAGTCCGAAATTCGTCCCAGTCTTTTTCCTGCGACATGTAGTTGAAAAAGATACGCGGTGCCTCGGTGGGGTCTTTGGATTTCAGGGTCACTTCACCGCGCGATATGGACCGCATGGGGCCGGTATGCGCTTGAAACCCATGACCTTCGGCGGCGGCTTTGCCGTCATAGCGCACGGCAATTGGCAAAAAGTGATACTGAATATCGGGGTACTCAAGCCCCGCTTCTGAGCGAATGAAGGCCGCACTTTCAAACTGGTTGGACGCGCCCAAACCGGTCTTCGTAAACAACCACCGCGCGCCGATCACGGCTTTGGAAATCAGGTTCCAATATTTGTACAGCGTGATTGGCAGCTTGGAGGCGAACTGCATGTACACTTCCAAGTGATCTTGCAGGTTTTTACCCACGCCTGGGCGGTCGGCTTTGACCTCAATCCCAAGAGCGGACAGTTCATCCGCAGGGCCAACACCGGATTGCAGCAAGATTTTGGGCGAATTGATCGAGCCTGCTGACAGAACCACTTCGCGATTGGCGCGAATGAATGTGCCGTCCGCCAAACGCACGCCCGTGGCGCGCCCGTCTTCGATGTCGATCTTATCGACGAGACCACGGATAATATCGCAATTGTCACGTTTCAACGCAGGTCTCAGGTAAGCATTGGCGGCAGACCAGCGGCGGCCCTTGTAAACGGTTTGCTCCATCGGGCCAAAGCCCTCTTGCTTTTCGCCGTTGTAGTCGTCTGTGGTCTCATAGCCTGCTTGACGCCCTGCATCGACAAAGGCCTGAAACAGCGGGTTTTTGCGTGGACCACGGGTGACATGCAAAGGCCCGTCTGTGCCGCGCCATTCAGGATCGCCGCCATGGCCACCATCGTGCCACGTTTCCATGCGTTTGTAATAGGGCAGCACATCGGCATAGGACCAGCCGTCAGCGCCCATTTCGGCCCAAGTGTCAAAGTCACGCGCATGGCCGCGCACATAGACCATTCCGTTGATCGACGACGATCCACCGATGACTTTGCCACGCGGCGTGGCCAAGCGGCGGTTGTCCAAATGCGGCTCTGGTTCTGACTGATAGCCCCAATCATAGTGGCTCATATTCATGGGATAGGACAAGGCCGCAGGCATTTGAATGAACGGGCCCACATCGGTGCCGCCGTGTTCAATGACCAAAACGGATGCGCCGGACTCCGACAGGCGATACGCCATGGCAGAGCCTGCGCTGCCCGCGCCGATGATGACAAAATCAGCTTCCATGAGCGTCTTTCCTAGAATGCGGCTTCGACGGGGGTCATGCCCACGTAGACGGATTTCAATTGTGAATAGTGGTCAATCGCGGCTTGCGCATTTTCGCGCCCCACACCTGAGGCTTTGACGCCGCCAAACGGCATCTCAATCGGCGTCAGATTGTAGGTGTTGATCCAGCATGTGCCCGCCTCAAACCCAGCCACAACACGGTGCGCGCGGGTCAGATCGCTGGTAAACACGCCAGCAGCCAGACCGAATTCGGTGTCATTCGCGCGGGCGAGAACTTCTTCTTCGGTGTCAAAAGTCAGCACGGACATGACAGGTCCGAAAATCTCTTCGCGTGCGATTGACATTTCATCCGTGACATCAGCGAACACAGTGGGTTCAAGGAACAGCCCGCCGCGTGCATGGGCTTTGCCGCCCGTCACAAGTGTCGCGCCCTCATCGAGACCTTTTTGGATGTACCCCAGCGTGATGTCGACTTGGGTCTGGTTCACCATGGGGCCAAAGTTTGTGGCCTCATCCAGTGGATCACCGATGGTTGCTTTCTCAGTGCGCTCTTTCAGACGCGCAAGGAAGGCAGGCAAGATATCGCGCTGCACAAACACCCGTGTGCCGTTGGAACAGATCTGACCAGAGGAATAGAAATTCGCATTTATTGACGCACTGACTGCATCTTCCAAGCTCGCATCATCAAAGATGATCAAAGGCGACTTGCCGCCAAGCTCCATCGTCACGTGCTTCATGCCCTCGGCTGCAGCAGCGTAGACCTTGCGCCCCGTTGGCACGGAACCTGTCAAAGACACCTTGTCGACGCGTGTGTCCGTGACCAAAGCCGCGCCCACATCGCCAAAGCCTTGCACGACGTTGAACACACCCGCAGGCAAGCCCGCCTCGATCAGAATCTCTGCAAGTTTGAGCGCGCTAAGCGGTGTGACTTCGGAGGGCTTGAACACCATTGTATTGCCGCAAGCCAGCGCAGGCGCGGCTTTCCAGCACGCAATCTGAATTGGGTAATTCCACGCCCCGATGCCCACGCAGAGCCCCAAAGGTTCGCGCACGGTGTAGGCAAAATCGGCCCCCAATTGGATGTGATCCCCTGTCAGACCCGCCGCAATTGCGCCAAAATATTCCAAACAATCCGCACCAGAAGCCGCGTCCGCCACAAGCGTTTCTTGCAGAGGTTTGCCTGTGTCCATGGTTTCCAAGACAGACAATTCATGATTGCGCTCGCGGATGATGTCGGCGGCGCGGCGCAAGATGCGGCCCCGCTCAGACCCTGTCATCGCAGCCCAATCAGCGCGCGCAGCATCGGCGGCCTTGAGGGCTTGTTCAGTGACATCCGCAGTCGCGGAATGCAGCGTCGCAATGGTCTCGCCCGTTGCAGGGTAAGTGGACACGAGCGGCGCACCTTTGGTGTCTTCGACATATTGACCACCGATAAAGTGGCTGGCTTTGGGTTGAGTTTGCATCTTTTGTGCGTCCTTTTGCTCAGTGGTCGGCCGTAGAAATCAAATTGATGGGCTGCATCATGTGCGCGGCCCGTGTTCGGAAAGGTTGAGCCTTAGGTATTCAAGCGCGATCCGTTCGGGGTGCTGGGCTTCATTTTTAGCGCCGCGCAGAACCCAACGGACATAGCCGCCGTCAATAATGGCAGCGATGCCTTCGGCAATCGTTTCGGCCTTTTCGGGGGCCAGTTTGCGCAACTCGTGTCGCAAATTCGATTCGAGACGGCTGTGATAAATCTTCAAAAGACGTCTGACGTCCTCTGATTTTTGCGCGAAAACATAAAAGTTCAGCCATGCGCTAATTGTTTCTTGGCGCATATTGAGGTCCGAAAAGCTGGTGCGAATGATGATTTCGACCCGCTCTAAAGGGTCGTCTACGCCCTTCAGGTTTTTAGAAAATTCTGCGCCCAGCTGTATTAAGATGTGGTGCATCGCCGCGACGAACATCTGGTTTTTGCTTCCAAAATAATGATGTGCTAAAGCCGTAGACATGCCTGCTCGCTTGGCAATTTGACTGACGGTGACATCCATGGTTCCGGAGTGCCCAATCTCTGAGATGACCGCCTCGACCAAGGCGGAACTTCTAATAGGTTGCATTCCGATTTTAGGCATTATGTCCCTCAGCTGTTGTCAAATACGATCAAGCACACTTTAATTGACTCATCAATCAAAATAACAGGGATGTAAATAATGCTTCGCACAACTGCACTTGCACTGGTCCTCGCGGCCTCTGCCGGCCACGCCTTTGCTGACTCTTCATGTGACGTCGTCCGTTTCTCAGATGTTGGCTGGACCGATATCACCGCGACAACAGCTGCAACGTCTGCGGTGCTTGAGGCACTCGGATATGAAACAACCACCGACATCTTGTCTGTGCCCGTGACCTACGCGTCTATGGCCGAAGGGGACATCGATGTGTTCCTTGGCAACTGGATGCCAACAATGGAAGGCGATATCGCGACCTACCGCGAGGCTGGCACCGTTGACACTGTGCGCACCAACTTGACCGGCGCAAAATACACATTGGCGACAAACGCAGCGGGCGTCGCGGCTGGCATCACTGATTTTGCATCCATCGCCACAGCAATGGATGCGCTCAATGGCAAGATTTACGGCATCGAAGCAGGCAACGACGGCAACCGTTTGATCCAAGACATGATCGACAGCAACGCCTTTGGTCTGGACGGCTTTGAGGTTGTTGAAAGCTCCGAGCAAGGCATGTTGGCGCAGGTTGAGCGCGCCGACGACCGCGACGAAGCAGTTGTGTTCTTGGGCTGGGAACCACACCCGATGAACGCCAACTTTGACATGACGTATTTGCCAGGTGGTGACGATTACTTTGGACCTGACCTTGGTGGCGCTATCGTGGCAACAAACACCCGTGCTGGCTATGTGGCAGATTGCCCAAACACCGGCAAATTGTTGCAGAACCTTGAGTTCTCTCTCGCGATGGAAAACGAAATCATGGGCGCGATCTTGAACGATGGCGTTGATCCAGAGGACGCGGCCAAAGCGTGGTTGGCTGCCAACCCAGAAACATGGACACCTTGGCTTGACGGTGTGACGACAAAAGACGGCGGCGACGCGGTTGCTGCTGTCACGTCAGCGATGGGCATGTAAAGTGAAGTCGGGGCTGCGGAAACGCGGCCCCGAATTTCGATAAGAGGGTGGTATGGATTTTCTAAAAGACTTTAAGATTCCGATGGGCGACATGTCTGAAATGATCGTCGATTGGCTCAAAGACAATGCGCGCCCTTTTTTCGATACTTTAAGCGACGGTTTGGAATGGATGATCGACGGTATCGTCTGGCTGCTACAAGCGCCGCCTGCGATCGTGATTATCTTGTTGTTCGTGGCGCTGACATGGGTGCTGCAACGGTCTTGGAAGACCTGCGTTTTGGTGGCTGTGTGTCTGCTGTTTATCATCAACCAAGATTACTGGGATGAGGCGACGGACAGTCTTGCGCTTGTGTTATCGTCTTGCGTTGTCTGTATGGGCGTCGGCGTGCCAATTGGGATTTTCCTCGCGCACCGACCGCGCGCCTATCAAGCGATCAGCCCGCTGTTGGACCTGATGCAAACCCTGCCCACCTTTGTGTATTTGATTCCGGCCATTGTGTTCTTTGGCCTTGGGATGGTGCCTGGTCTGTTTGCAACCGTCATCTTCGTCTTGCCTGCGCCGATCCGATTGACCTATTTGGGCGTGTCGAAAACGCCGGTTAACTTGCTGGAAGCCGCCGAAGCCTTTGGCGGCACCAAGCGGCAAATCCTTTGGAAAGTCGAACTGCCCTATGCGTTTCCGCAAATCATGGCGGGTTTGAACCAAGTGATCATGTTGTCTCTGTCGATGGTGGTTATCGCGGCCTATGTCGGGGCCGATGGATTGGGCAAACCGGTCGTACGCGCGCTGGGGCGCAATGATCCGGGACTTGGGTTCGAGTCAGGCTTCGTGATCGTTGCTGTCGCAATTATGCTGGATAGAATGCTGCGGGTGAAAACCAAATGAGCCATACAAAAACTGCGGTCACTTTCGACAATGTGTCTATTGTTTTCGGTGACAAACCCGAGATCGCCCTGCCCCATATGGACGACGGGAAAACCCGCAAAGAAGTGCAAGACGCCACCAAGCAAGTGCTGGGTGTGCACAACTGTTCTTTGGATGTCAAAGAGGGCGAGATCTTGGTGCTTATGGGCCTGTCTGGCTCGGGCAAGTCGACATTGCTGCGCGCTGTAAACGGGTTAAACCCTGTTGTGCGCGGCGAAGTTCGCATCAACGACGGCACCGAAATGGTCAGTGTCACCAACGCTTCTGAGGCGAAATTGCGCAAACTGCGCCAATCTCGTGTTGCGATGGTGTTCCAACAATTCGGCCTTTTGCCATGGCGCACCGTGCGTGAAAACGTCGGGCTGGGGCTGGAACTCGCGGGCGTGCCCAAGGCGGATTACAATCGCCAAGTGGATGCGCAGCTTGAGTTGGTGAACTTGTCGGACTGGGCGCACAGCAAAGTGTCAGAGCTGTCTGGCGGCATGCAGCAACGTGTGGGTCTGGCGCGCGCCTTTGCGACTGACGCACCGATTTTGTTGATGGACGAGCCGTTTTCGGCCCTTGATCCTTTGATCCGCAATCACTTGCAAGATGAGCTGATTGAGCTGCAACAAAAGCTCAAACGCACGATCATTTTTGTGAGCCACGATTTGGACGAAGCGTTCAAATTGGGCGACCGCATTGCGATCATGGAAGGCGGGCGCATTGTGCAATGTGGCTCCCCGAAAGAGATCTTTACCAACCCCGCTGACGACTATGTGCAAGAGTTCGTCAACCACATGAATCCGCTGGGTGTGCTGACGGCTTTGGATGCGGTCGAGGTGACAAAGGGCGAATATACAAAAACCGTGTCTGCGAGCATGCCGATCAAAGATTTGATCGCATTGTTAGTAGAATACGAAGGCTCAGTTGGCGTGACCAAGAACGGCAAGATCATCGGTGAAGTGAGCCAAGAAAGCGTGCTCAAAGAGCTTGCCGACAAAAGCTAATCTGGCGGCCTTGAAGCCCGAACACCCTTCGGGTTTCAGCACTCTGGCAAGTTGACTGCGATGCCACCTGTGGAAGTTTCTTTGTACTTCAGGTTCATATCGCGGCCGGTTTCCAGCATCACTTGGATGCAATTGTCCAGCGGCATGATGTGATCCCCGTCCCCGCGCAGCGCCAATGAGGCGGCAGAAACAGCCTTGATCGCGCCCAGCGCGTTGCGCTCAATACAGGGCACTTGCACAAGCCCCGCGGCAGGATCGCAGGTCATGCCAAGGTGATGTTCCAGCGCAATTTCGGCGGCATTTTCAATCTGCGCATTGCTCCCCCCAAGGGCCGAACACAGGCCTGCAGCGGCCATCGCAGCGGCGGAGCCAACTTCGCCCTGACACCCTACTTCTGCGCCTGAAATCGAGGCATTGGTTTTGATCAACCCGCCGATGGCAGCGGCGACCAGCAACAGATCGCGGCAGCCACTTTGTGTGGCACCGATACAATGATCGCGGTAGTAGCGCAGCACAGACGGCACAACGCCCGCAGCGCCGTTGGTGGGAGATGTCACCACGCGCCCACCGGCTGCATTTTCCTCATTCACCGCCATGGCATAAACGCTCAACCAGTCATTGACTTGATGCGGCTGCGCAAGGTTGTAGCCTTTTTCAGCTTGCAGTTTTTCATGGATT
>NZ_JBDMZG010000201.1:0-3200 GCF_039769035.1 Pacificibacter sp. | reverse complement strand
TTCGTGTAGGCCGGCCACGCCAGTCTCAGCATCGTCGGCCAAGTGATCCGGCGAAACCGTGTCCAGCCGACCATGCCGTATGCATCTGCAGCCTCCACGTCGCCTTTTGGGACGGAGCGCAGCGCGCCATAGAAAATTTCGGCAGAATAGGCGGAGGTGTTCAAGAAGAGGACCACCAAAGCACCAGCCCATGCGCGGGTCAGATTGCCTGTTTCAAGGGTGATACCAAAGATATCGATACCTGCCTTGGGCAATTGCACGAACAGTTCGTAGCACAAGAAAAATTGGATAAACAAAGGCGAGCCGCGAAAGATGAACATGAACCATTCGGCAGGCTTGCGCAGCCAAGCGTTTTGGGAATTCTTTGCAAGCGCAAGGGCCGTTGCAAAGACAAATCCAAACGCTAAAGCGACGGCGCCCAGATAGATGTTCCACAACATGCCTGACCCGATCAGTGTCACCTGTTCGCATAGTGTGATGTCGGTTTTGGGCAAAAGGCGTGGGCCGTAACCAATCGAGCGAAAGGCATAGTCCGTGATGGTTTGCAGACAACTCATGCGGCTTTCCTCATCTGCTCACCAGCGACAGTGGCTTGTCCACGGGACAGGCGCGTGGTGATGCGGGATAAAACAACTTCGGAGAGTTTGGTAAAGCCAAGGTAGAAAACCAAAAGTCCAAGGAAGTACCACAGGCGCCAATCGGGGTGCGGATAGGCAAAGTGGCTGGTTTTTGCGCCACCCAATTCACGCGCCCAATAGACAATGTCTTCGACGCCAAGCAAAAACAGAAGCGGTGTGGCTTTGATCAAGATCATCCAAAGATTGGACAGACCGGGCAGGGCGTAGACCCACATTTGCGGCACCATGATGCGCCAAAAACTTTGGCGCGGGGACATGCCATAGGCTTCGGCTGTTTCCATTTGTGCACGGGGTACAGCGTTCATCGCGCCCGACAACACATTGGCCGCAAAGGCCCCAAAGACGATGGCAAAGGCAATCACCGCCAACAGAAAACCATAGATTTCATGAACAGATTGCGGGGCTGAGCCGAGCGGCAGTTTAGCCGCAGAGCAGACTAGAAAATCATTGCCTTGGCGGATCGGTTCCGACCAATCGGGGCATAAGATTTTGTGCCTAATCCATTCCAAGCCTTGGTCCATTGCCAAGGGCACGAACAGAAAGAAAACAATATCCGGCACACCGCGCACCATCGAAGTGTAAAGCGTGCCGAACCAGCGTACGGGCGCGATTTTGGATCTTGCGGCAATCGCCCCCAGAAACCCCACGCCAAGCGCGATCGGGGCAGTCACGGCCAAAAGCGTGAGCACAACGATAAAGCTTTTGTAGAACAAAATGTGCTTGCCCGTTGTCAGATAACAGGCGAGCCAATTGAGGCCGTCAAGCGTGGAGGGGTCTGTGCAAGATGCAAACATAATTAGGAAAGGGGGCCAGGGAACTGGCCCCGCATTCTTTTAGTAAGTCGCGGTTGCGCCGCCGAAGTACTTGATCAGCAAAGCGTTCAAAGTCCCGTCGGCTTTCATTGTGTCGATCGCCGCGTTGAATTTTGCTTTCAACTCGGTGTCGCTTTCACGAACGCCCATTCCGATGCCGCCGCCGAGTGGCACCTCTTCGCCTGCGAACATGAAGCCTTGTTCAGCAACGAAAGGCACCAGCGCATCTTTGTCAGCGAAAACAGCGTCAACTTCACCGTTTTTGACAGCCGCGATCGTGTCATCGAGATTCGCAAATTCAACCAAGGTCGCGCCCGTTGTTGCAACATGGCCCGCTTGAATTGTGGCTGTTTGTGCTGCGATCACGCCACCCTCCAAGTCAACGCCTTCTGCCATTGATGCATATGCAGACGCTGTTGGTGGATAGTAGTCTTGTGTGAAATCAATGACTTCATCGCGCCCATCCGTGATGGACATGCCGGCAATAATTGTGTCGTAGTTGCCGGACAGCAAGTTTGGAATGATTGTGTCCCACTCGTTGGTCACCCATTCACAGGTCAATTCTGCCAATTCACAAAGCTTGTCGCCAACTTCGCGCTCAAAGCCCGCGACTTCGCCATTATCGTCAATGAAGTTATAGGGAGGGTAGGCGCCCTCAGTGCCCATACGCACTGTGTCAGCGAAAGATGCGCCAGCTGTCAAAGCCAGAACTGCTGTGGAAAGGATCAATTTTTTCATCAGTCATTTACTCTCTGTTGGTGTCGTTATTAGGCTGAAACAGTCGCACTCAGAAACTGTTTCAAGCGTTCGGATTTAGGCGCGCCGAAAAGATCGGCGGGCGGGCCTTGTTCTTCGATCAGGCCTTTGTGCAAAAACACGACATGGTCGGAAATATCCGCAGCCATGCGCATGTCGTGGGTGACAATCATCATAGTACGCCCTTCAGCGGCCAGTGATTGGATGACCTTCACCACTTCTTGTTCAAGTTCAGGATCCAGCGCAGATGTTGGTTCGTCAAACAGCAAGGCTGTAGGTTCCATACAAAGCGCCCGTGCAATTGCAGCGCGTTGTTGTTGTCCGCCCGACATTTGCGCAGGGTACACGTCACATTTGTCGCCGATGCCCACTTTGTCGAGATAGGCGCGCGCTGAGGCTTCGACCTCGGCTTTGTCGCGGCCAAGGACCGTCACTGGAGCTTCCATCACGTTTTCCAAAATCGTCATATGGGCCCAGAGATTGAATTGCTGAAACACCATCGACAGGTTCGTCCGGATGCGCATGACTTGCTTGCGATCACTCGGATGGCGGCCAAGACCGGTGCCTTTCCATGTGATGGGTTCCCCTTTGAAGAGGATTTCGCCGCTTTGGCTGTCTTCAAGCAAGTTGGCGCAGCGCAAAAGCGTCGATTTGCCGGAACCAGAAGACCCGATCAGCGACACCACTTGTCCACGGTTTGCGGTGATGGACACGCCTTTCAGCACGTCCAAGTCTCCGTAAGACTTATGCAAGTCACGGATCTCGATCACGGGTGATTTTTTTGATTCATTGGTCAACACACGAGAGAATAAGCTCAGAATCGCAGGCAATTGCAACAATCATCATCAAATTGCCGCAACGTCACTGCCTAAGAAAGGCGCATTTGACGCCTATTTCAGCAATTTGGCCAGAAAAGTTTGGTGTGCTAGCAGTTAGCTGGATTGCTCGGCAACACGTTGGCGGGCCATAGCACTTTGCGTGTCGCTCACGCCCA
>NZ_JBDMZG010000200.1:0-3490 GCF_039769035.1 Pacificibacter sp. | reverse complement strand
TGGGTTAGGGATTTGCCAACACTCATGAGGCCTCTCCCCGAACATCCAGCACCGAAACCGTTTGACCCAAGCTTTCCGCAAACACGCGTTTGAGCATGTTTTGCGCTGTGGTTTGGCGGTATTCGGCTGAGGCGCGCATGTCCGTCATCGGCTGATAATCTTGATCAAAGGCGGGCAGGGCCGCGTCGATTGTGGCTTCAGTCCACGGCTGGCCTATAAGAGCCGCCTCAACAGCATCGCTGCGTTTTGGCGTGCCTGCCATGCCGCCAAAGGCGATGCGCGCTTCGGTCACTGTGCCATTCTCAACGGTGATATTAAACGCGCCACAAACGGCGGAAATATCTTGATCGAACCGCTTGGACAGTTTGTAGACCTTGAGGTCTGACAAGCCAGCTTTGGGAATGGTGATATGGGTGACAAATTCGGACGGCGCGCGGTCTTGTTTGCCGTATTCAACAAAGAAGTCTTCCAAGGCAATGGTGCGACTGTCCTCACCACGGCGCAAAGTGACGCTGGCATTCAGTGCAATCAATGGCGGCGGGCTGTCGCCAATCGGTGAGCCGTTGGCGATATTGCCGCCAAGGGTCGCGGCCGAGCGCACTTGTTTGGACGAAAACCGCCGGAACATTTCCGACAAAGACGGGCAGGACGTGGCAAACAAGGGGGCCAAGTCCGAAATCGGGGTCATCGCGCCGATGACAAATGCGTCAGGCGTTTCTGTGATGCCTTTGAGGTCTGTCACCCCGTTTAGGAAAATCACGTCATCCAAATTGCGCAGCTGTTTTGTGACCCAAAGGCCAACATCGGTGGCGCCCGCAATCAAGGTCGCGTTGGGGCGCAAAGCATAAATACCCGCCAATTCGTCGATAGATTCGGGGCGCTCTAGCAGTGCAGGCGCCTCGAGCGGCTCAAACGGGGTTTTGGTGTCAGGGGCAGTCAGGGCCGCTTTTTGGGCGGCGCGCAAAATGGGCGCATAGCCCGTGCAGCGGCACAAGTTGCCCGCCAATGCGTCTTCGATGTCCGTGTCACCTGAAGCGTGTGCCGCGGCCAAAGACATCACAATGCCAGGAGTGCAAAACCCACATTGAGAACCGTGCTCGTCTATCATGGCGTCTTGGACAGGGTGGAGCTTGTCTTGGGAGGCGAGGCCTTCAACCGTTGTGATTGATTTCCCGTGCAACTGGGGCATCAGCAAAATGCAGGCATTGAGCGGGACGGGGCCTGTTTCGTCTTCAACGATGACCGTGCAAGCACCACAGTCGCCCTCATTACAGCCTTCTTTGGTCCCAGTGAGGCCACGTTTTTCTCGCAAATAATCAAGTAACGTGTCGGTTGGGTTTTGAGTGGACTTAACGCGTTCGCCATTGAGGCGGAAGGTAATCTCCATGTCTTTGGCCTGCCGCTTTCTTTTGTCATGAGGCACGTCCGATGCGGCGGAAAACGTGTCTCTTTTGATTAGGAAACGAGGGCTGGTGCTTTTTTGCAAGGGATTCGTTCCATAATTCTGCGCAAGGATTGTCCGTTTGGTCAATATTTAAGCAAAGCGTCCGATTGCCGATGGTCGATTTTGCGCTTGGCCCCACCCTGTGCCTTCATGTAGCTTGCCCAAATGAGCACACCCACATTTATACACCTGCGCACCCATACCGAGTATTCTCTCCTTGAGGGGGCGCTGAAGCTGAAGAAACTCAGCGGCATGGTGGCTGATATGGGCATGCCTGCTGTCGCCGTGACAGACACCAACAATCTGTTCTGTGCGCTGGAGTTTTCGGAATACGCCTCGGGCGCTGGGGTGCAGCCCATCGTGGGCTGTCAGGTGGATGTGGCCTTTGATGTGCCTGCCCCTGGTGAACAGCCGCGCCTGCCTGCGCCCATTGTTTTGTTGGCCAAGAGCGAGGCGGGCTATGAGCATCTTATGAAGCTCAATTCCTGTCTCTATGTCGACAATGGCGGGCAGTTGCCGCAGGTGACATTGGACGAATTGGAACAATATTCCGAAGGGTTGATTTGCCTGACAGGGGGCGCGGATGGGCCTTTGGGTCAGTTGATCCAAGCCAGCCAACTGCCGAAAGCCAAGGTGTTGATCGAGCGGTTGCATGCGATCTACGGCGATCGTTTGTACATGGAATTGCAGCGCCACCCCGGTGAAAACGGTCAATACACGCAAGGCGAAATGGCCACCGAACGTTGGTTCGTTGAAGCCGCCTATGCCATGGATATTCCGTTGGTTGCGACCAACGATGTCTATTTCCCGAAAACGGAAATGTATGAGGCCCATGATGCGCTGATTTGTATCTCAAGCGGGTCATATGTGGATCAATCGGAACCCCGTCGTCGTTTGACGCCGCAACACTATTTCAAATCGCCCGCGGAAATGGCGACGCTGTTTGCGGATCTGCCGGAGGCGATTGAAAACACGGTTGAAATTGCCAAGCGCTGTGCGTTCAAGACCTACAAACGCGACCCTATTTTGCCGAAATTTGCCGATGACGAGGTGGTGGAACTGCGTCGCCAAGCCAATGAAGGCTTGCAAGCGCGTTTGGCGGTGATCCCCCATGCGGTTTCTGTCGAAGAATACCAAGCGCGGCTGGATTTCGAGCTGGATATCATCGAGGGCATGGGCTTTCCGGGCTACTTCTTGATCGTTGCCGACTTTATCAAATGGGGCAAAGATCAGGGCATTCCGGTGGGGCCGGGCCGTGGCTCTGGTGCGGGCAGTCTTGTGGCTTACGCGCTGACCGTCACCGACCTTGATCCTTTGCGCTATTCTTTGCTGTTCGAGCGGTTCTTGAACCCTGAACGTGTGTCCATGCCCGACTTCGATATCGACTTTTGCATGGACCGCCGCGAGGAAGTGATCCGCTATGTGCAAGACAAATATGGGCGCGACAAAGTCGGCCAGATCATCACATTTGGTGCGCTGTTGTCGAAAGCCGCTGTGCGGGACATCGGGCGTGTTTTGCAAATGCCTTACGGGCAAGTGGATCGTTTGTCGAAACTGATCCCTGTTGAAGGCGTCAAACCCGTTTCGATTGAGCAAGCGCTGAAAGACGAGCCGCGCCTGCGCGAAGAAGCCAAAAACGAAGAGGTCATCGACCGTCTGCTCACCTACGGCCAACAGGTCGAAGGCTTGCTCAGAAACGCGTCTACGCACGCGGCGGGTGTTGTGATCGGCGATCGGCCGATCGATATGCTGGTGCCGCTGTACCAAGATCCGCGCTCTGATATGCCGGCCACGCAGTTCAACATGAAATGGGTTGAGCAAGCGGGCTTGGTGAAATTCGACTTTTTGGGCCTGAAAACGCTGACTGTCATTCAGTCTGCGATGAACCTGATTTTCAAAAACGGGCGTCCGCTGCATGTCGATGCGGCTGGCAACACGCTGTATGAACCTGCGTCGGGTGGTGAAAACCAAATCAACTTGATTCCGCTCGATGACGAGAAAACCTACAACCTCTATTCATCGGCCAAAACAGTCGCTGTGTTTCAG
>NZ_JBDMZG010000036.1:0-25118 GCF_039769035.1 Pacificibacter sp. | reverse complement strand
ACGATCTTGGCGGTGGTGTCGCCCACACGTTCCATGTCGGCTTTGATACGCGCATGGGCTGCTTTGAGTTCCAAGATATGTCCGTGGATATCGCCGATTGCATAAATGCGCATGTTCTAAACCTTTGTCATGTGAGCGGTGTTGGGTGCATAAAAAGCGAAGGGCCGCCGGAATGTCCAGCGGCCCATAGCAGTTCTCATAAGAATGTTTTGTAAATATTACGCTTTGAAGTGCAGCGGGCGTACGTGTTTGAACAGGCCGCTGTCTTTAAGAGCATTCACAGTTGTTTCTTTGATCGGTGTATCCAAGAAGGTCACAGCAATCGCGTCACCACCTGGGGCTGCGCGACCCAATGTGAAGTTCGCGATGTTTTCATCGTGCTCAGCCAAAAGCGTGCCGAGTTTACCAAGGATACCAGGAACGTCTGTATTGGTGGTGTAGAGCATGTGCTCGCCAACTTCTGCGTCGATGGTGATGCCTTTGATCTGGATGAAACGTGGCTTGCCGTCTGAGAACACAGTGCCCGCAATGGTGCGGTGCTTTTCGACAGTTTGGATGTCGAGCTTGATGTAGCCGTCAAACACGCCTGCTGCGTCTTGTGTTGTTTTAGAAATCTGGATGCCGCGCTCTTTGGCGATCACTGGTGCAGAAACCATGTTCACGTCAGGGTTTGACGCTTGCATGATGCCAGCCACAACAGCCGCTTCCAAAGCTTTCAGGTTCATCTCAGAGGCAACACCGTCGAATGTGACGTTGATTTCTTTGATCGCTTCATCTGTCACTTGACCGATGAAAGAGCCGAGGTTTTCCGCCAAAGTGACCCATGGGCCCATGATTTTGGCTTCTTCTGCAGACATGGATGGCATGTTCAACGCGTTCTCAACAGCGCCGTCGAGCAAGTAGTTGGACATTTGCTCAGCCACTTGCAAAGCCACGTTTTCTTGAGCCTCAGAAGTAGAGGCGCCCAAGTGCGGTGTGCAAACAACATTTGGCAGACCGAACAGAACGTTTTCTTTGGCAGGCTCAACAGCGAATACGTCCAAAGCCGCACCAGCGACGTGACCGGACTTCAGCAACTCAGCCAATGCTTCTTCGTCGACCAAACCACCACGGGCACAGTTGATGATGCGCACGCCTTTTTTGGTTTTCGCCAAGTTTTCAGCAGACAAGATGTTGCGTGTGCTGTCAGTGAGCGGCACGTGCAAAGTGATGAAGTCAGCGCGACCCAACAGATCTTCAAGCTCAACTTTTTCAACACCCATTTCAACAGCGCGTTCAGCAGACAAGAAGGGATCGTATGCGATCACTTTCATTTTCAGGCCACGTGCGCGGTCACATACGATGCCACCGATGTTGCCTGCGCCGATGACGCCGAGTGTTTTCGCTGTGAGCTCAACACCCATGAATTTGGACTTTTCCCATTTGCCTTCGTGCGTAGAGGCAGAAGCTTCTGGGATTTGACGCGCAACAGCGAACATCATCGCGATGGCGTGCTCGGCAGTTGTGATCATGTTGCCGAATGGCGTGTTCATAACGATCACGCCTTTTTTAGAAGACGCTTCTTTGTCGACGTTGTCTGTGCCGATGCCTGCGCGACCAACCACTTTAAGGTTTGTGGCGTGCTCCAAAAGGCTTGGTGTCACTTTGGTGGCAGAGCGGATCGCAAGACCGTCGTATTTGCCGATTACGGCAGCAAGGGCTTCTTTGTCTTTGCCGAGCGCTGGTTCGAAATCTACTTCGATGCCGCGGTCACGGAAAATCTGAACAGCTGTTTCAGAAAGGCTATCGGATACGAGAACTTTGGGTGCCATGATATGAGGCTCCTACATTATATG
Source organism: Pacificibacter sp. (assembly GCF_039769035.1). NCBI lineage: Bacteria > Pseudomonadati > Pseudomonadota > Alphaproteobacteria > Rhodobacterales > Roseobacteraceae > Pacificibacter > Pacificibacter sp. The sequence goes on along the minus strand of NZ_JBDMZG010000036.1, from coordinate 23,283 downwards.
AATTCTGATTTGGGAAAAAGGCGACCAGGGCCATTGGCCGCCTTTGAATTGTCCTGCAAGCTATGCGGCGCACCGCGATAGCTTATTGTGCAGCGATCTCTGCTTCGAACGCCCATTCGAGCCAAGGCAAAAGCGCCTCGATATCGGACGTCTCGACCGTGCCGCCACACCAAATGCGCAAGCCAGCTGGCGCGTCACGGTAAGCACCGATGTCCAATGCAACACCTTCAGCTTCCAGACGTTTTGCAACGGCTTTGGCGAATGCTGCACCGTCTTGGATGCGCTCATCTGTGAACTTCAAGCAAACAGATGTTGTGGATGCGATGGCTGGATCAGACGCTAGGTTTGCGATCCAAGGCTTGGCGTCGCAGAAGTTCCAAATCGCTGTCGCGTTGGCCGTGGCGCGGTCGATCATGCCTTTCAGGCCGCCAACAGATTTCGCCCAGTCAAGCGCCACAAGGTAGTCTTCCACAGCCAGCATAGAAGGCGTGTTGATGGTCGCGCCGGTAAAGATACCGTCGATCAACTTGCCGCCTTTGGTCATGCGGAAGATTTTCGGCAGTGGCCATGCAGGTGTGTAGGATTCAAGACGCGCAACAGCACGTGGAGACAAAACGATCACGCCGTGTGCCGCTTCGCCGCCCAAGGCTTTTTGCCAAGAGAACGTGGTGACGTCGAGTTTGTCCCAATCGAGATCCATCGCGAAGACAGCGGATGTCGCGTCACAGATGGTCAGACCTTCGCGGTCCGCAGGGATCGCATCCGCATTTGGAAGGCGCACGCCAGATGTGGTGCCGTTCCAAGTGAAGACAACGTCAGTGTTAAAGTCGATGTCTGCGAAATCAACGATGTCGCCGTAGTCGGCTGTTTTCACGTCGGCGTCGATTTTGAGTTGTTTGACAACATCAGAAACCCAGCCAGCGCCAAAGCTTTCCCATGCAACCATGGTCGCTTTGCGTTCGCCCAAAAGGGACCACAACGCCATTTCAACTGCGCCCGTGTCAGAGCCAGGAACGATGCCGATTTTGTAATCTGCAGGGATGCCCAAAACGTCGCGGGTGTTTTCGATCGCGTCTTTGAGCTTGGTCTTGCCAACAGCTGCGCGGTGCGAGCGGCCAAGAGGCGCATCAGCAAGCAGGTCGAGCGAGAATGTAGGGATTTTGGCACAGGGGCCAGATGAAAAACGCGGGTTAGCCGGCCGCGTGGCCGGAGCTTCGATAGCCATTGCTGGTATCCTTCCAGATATAAGCCTCTCGTTGGGGAGAGGTGTCCCGCCGCTGCGTTTATGCCTGTTTTTTGATTCATGCAATGACATTTTGCGCACCTGTGCGTTTTCGCGCACCCGTGGTGAGGCAAAGTTGAACAGCGGCGCGAAATCGAAGCTAGTTTACGGCGCTGGTGTAGGCAGCCTTTAGGTTTTCCACGCCCTCTGATGTCGCAGGGCCCGATGTTTTCCAAAGGACTTCGCCGTCTGGGCGCACCAAAAGCACGCGGATATTCTCACGCCCCGAAAACCCAAGGGGTTCGTTAATTGAGCGCGGGCTTTCATACAGCGTAATGGTGCGCGCACGCAAAGACGTGGCGGTGATGCCAGAGCGCATGCCGTTATCGACGAAAGATTTGATCATTTTGGTCGCTGTGCCCACGACTGGCAGTTCGACAAACTCTGGACCGGTATCTGGATCAAGTTCCAGCGCAGCAACCCAGCTGTCAACGGCGGGCTGTTGGTTGCGTTTATAGGCAATGAACACGATGGTTGGGTCGCCTGGAAACTCTGCGGGAATGGTGTGGGTCTTGCCGTTCAGGTCTTCGGAGGTGAACGACGGAAAGCTGTCCGCAATTGCTGAGGTTGAGAAGAGACTGACGATAAGGCAAAGAGTGGATAGGAGGCGCATGGTATGTTCCTTTTGTTATGTAGGATACGTTTGGGCGGGCCACTTAGATCACAGACTTGGCACAGCGCGTCAGTCATGCGATAGGGTTGCCAACGCAAAACACTCGGATTCCTCACATGTATATTGTCACGCTTTTGACCTCTCCTGCCAAACCATCTTTGTCTCGTGAAGCTGTGGAAGCTTTGCGCAATGCGTGGGGTGGCGGCGATGCGCAGTGGCTGTCCGTGGGCGAGGCGGCAGAATTTGTCATCGAGCGAGCACCGGCGAACGGACCACAGGTTTGGGAGGCGCTGCAGGCAGAAGGCATCGACATGGTGATCCAGCCCACTGAAGGTCGCCGCAAAAAGATGCTTCTGGCCGATATGGACAGCACCATGATCCAACAAGAATGCATCGATGAATTGGCGGCTGAGGCCGGAGTGGGCGCCCGTGTCGCTGAGATCACGGCCAAAGCCATGAATGGTGAATTGGATTTTGAGGGTGCGATCGACGAACGCGTCGGCCTTTTGAAGGATCTGCCTGAAGAGATTATCGATCAGGTTTTGAACACACGGATTGATTACATGCCTGGCGGTAAGGCGCTTGTTCAAACCATGAAGGCGAACGGCGGCTATGCGGCGCTTGTGTCAGGTGGTTTCACGGCATTTACCGCGAAAGTAGCGGGTGAGCTCGGCTTTGACGAAAACCGCGCCAATACTCTTGAGATTGCGGATGGCAAACTCACAGGCCGCGTGGTGCGCCCGATCCTTGGACGTGAAGCCAAATTGGATGCACTTGAAGAGATCACAAAAACACTTGGAATTGAGCACGCAGACGTCCTCGCGGTTGGCGACGGTATGAACGATTTGTTGATGCTTGCGAATGCGGGAACAGGCGTGGCCTTGCACGGCAAACCCGCACTTCAGGCGGAATGCGACGTGCGTATCAACCACGGTGATCTGACCGCTTTGCTCTATATCCAAGGCTACGCCAAGTCTGAGTTCGCCTAAGTGTTTGAGCTTTCCCCCGATCTTGTCCTGATCTTGATGGCGGCGGCTTTTGTCGCGGGGTTCGTCGACTCGATCGCGGGCGGCGGCGGGTTGATCACTGTGCCGGCTTTGATGCTGGCGGGCGTGCCGCCGATCACCGCGCTGGCGACCAATAAGGTCCAAGGGTTGTTTGGTGCGGGTATGGCCGCGATCACCTATGCGCGCGCTGGGCATGTGGATTTGCGCAAACAGATGCTGCCCGCTGCACTATCGTTTCTGGGGGCAGCTTTGGGTGCGGTTTTGGCCAGCCATTTGCCCACGGACGTGATCCGCATTGGCTTGCCATTTTTGCTCATCGCGATTGCTTTGTTCTTTGCCTTCAAACCGGGCTTGAACGACACTGACAAAACCCAGCGCATAAAGCCTTTGGTCTTTACCGCCACATTGGTGCCTGTCGTTGGTTTTTATGACGGATTGCTCGGGCCAGGCACGGGTGCGTTCTTTATGATCGGGTTTGTCACGCTAGCGGGGTACGGCATTTTGAAAGCCACGGCGCACACAAAGCTGTTGAACTTCGCATCCAATGTTGGCGGGCTATTTGGTTTTGTTTTGGTCGCCAAACCTTTGTGGCTGCTTGGTCTTGCCATGGGTGTCGCGCAAATCGCGGGGGCGTATTTGGGGTCTCGTTTGGCCACGCGCGTTGGCGCTAAGCTGATCAAACCCGTTCTGGTCGCCGCCTCAACCGCACTAGCCTTGCGGCTTTTGTGGGACTGGTTTTGATCCATTCAGCGTCTTTGGAGCCTGTTTCAGCGAATTTCTGCCAAGAGACCTTTCACAAATCGCGTAGAGTGCGTTAGTGTACGCTCAGATGTTGAAAACAGGCCGAATTTGCCTTTAAGTCGTGCAATAGACGGCACAGGTGAAATGACACAGGCCGCGTTAGACAGAGGCAGCGAGAATTCCATGAGCTTTTCATTCCACAAATTATTTCTAGGTACTGTCTTTGCCGTCGCCGCAGTTGGCGTTCAGGCACAAGAAAGCACCAATAAAGTGAGCAACAACACGGATTGGTACGTCTTTGAAGAGACCCAGCCATCCAAGCAATGTTGGGCGGTGTCCAAGCCAAAAGAAACTGTGAATACAGACAGTTCTGGGCGGATCAAATCTGTGACGCGTTCCGAGATTTTGTTGTTTGTGTCCTATGCACTTTCTGCTGGCGTCAAAGGACAGGTTTCGTTCTTGGGCGGCTACCCGTTCGCGCCCGGTTCCGAAGTTAAACTTGAAATCGGCAGCTCTGAATTTTCGTTGTTTGTTGACGACGAAACTGCATGGGCGGCAACCGCCGAAGAGGATGCACGCATTGTCGCTGCGATGAAGCGCGGTGCGGAAGCGAAGATCACTGGTCGCTCTGCACGCGGCACCATCACCAAAGATACGTTTTCTTTGCTCGGATTTACTGCATCTGTTGAAGATGCGGCCAAGCGCTGTAGCTCTTAAATCCAGCTCAAATCTGTTGCAAAAGGCTCCCGTTCGGGGGCCTTTTTTCATTTGGCTTTCAAGATGGCCAAGAATCTTGTACGAGAGCAGCTTCACCAGCCGAAAAAGAGACCTGCCATGCAACCCGCCGCACCAATCACTCAGGATGTCCTCACCATCCCACGCAAAGACCCAGTGGGCGACAAGATCAATTTGGTTGGTCTTACGCGCGAGAAACTGCGCGAAGTGTTGATCGAAAATGGCACGCCCGAAAAGCAGGCCAAAATGCGTGTGGGGCAAATCTGGCAATGGATTTACGGCTGGGGTGTGCGCGATTTCGACGAGATGACCAATCTGTCGAAATCCCTGCGCGAAGATTTGAAAGCCGCCTTTGTGGTCGCCGTGCCCGAGGTGGTGACCAAACAAGTGTCCGAAGACGGCACACGCAAATATCTCGTGCGTATCGCAGGTGGGCATGAGGTCGAGGTGGTCTATATCCCTGAAACAGATCGCGGCACTTTGTGTGTGTCTTCGCAAGTCGGCTGCACGCTGACCTGTTCTTTCTGTCACACGGGCACGCAAAAATTGGTGCGCAATCTCACAGCGGGCGAAATCATCGGCCAAGTGATGGTGGCGCGGGATGATCTGGGCGAATGGCCAGAGCAGGGCGCGAAAAATACCGAAACACGCCTGTTGTCCAACATCGTTTTGATGGGCATGGGCGAGCCTTTGTACAACTTTGAAAACGTGCGCGATGCGATGAATATCGCCATGGATCCTGAGGGCATTCAGCTGTCGCGTCGTCGTATCACTTTGTCAACATCTGGCGTCGTACCTGAGATCGCGCGGACCGCCGAAGAGATCGGCTGTCAATTGGCGATTTCATTCCATGCGACCACCGACGAGGTGCGCAATAAGTTGGTGCCTATCAACAAACGCTGGCCGATCGAAACGTTAATCGAAGCTCTGCGCGCTTATCCGCGTGTGTCCAATTCCGAGCGTATCACCTTTGAATACGTGATGTTGAAGGGCGTGAATGACAGCGACGAAGATGCGCATCGCTTGGTTGAGCTGATCAAAGGCATTCCTGCCAAGATCAACCTTATTCCGTTCAACGAATGGCCCGGTGCGCCGTACAAGCGCTCAAGCAACAACCGCATTCGCGCCTTTTCCGACATCGTTCACAACGCGGGCTACGCCTCTCCTGTGCGCAAGCCGCGTGGTGAAGACATCATGGCAGCCTGCGGTCAGCTCAAATCAGAGACTGAGCGGGCTCGCAAATCACGCAAACAGATTGAATCTGAAGCGGGCATATAGGCCGCTAACTTCAAATTAACCAGGCCTGAGCAAACCTTGGGTATGGATTGGTTAAAGTTCAGAATCGATGAAGACCTCGCCCGCTCTGGTCAGCGGCCAAGCACGCGCCCCGAAAGGCCGATTGGCGCCTACATTCGCGAAGCAGTGCTTAGGGTTGGTCAACTGTACTACCCTGCGCTGACGTATTCTGGCCCGCGCAAGCCCTTAGGTCTGCGCATGTATCTGTCATTTGATTTTGTCGCGGCACATGATTGGGGTGATTTGCAAGACCGCCTGCGTGCCAAAGGGTATGAATTGGCTGAATGTGGCGCCGAACTTTTGCTGTGCACAGCCGATGGTGAATGCCTGTGTGAGACGGCCCAGATCGGTTATCCCCATGCTGTATTGATGGATCAATTCGGCGCGTCATTTCCATATCTCGCCACGCGTCATTGAGATCGCCGCAATTAAGTCAAAAAATCTTTGAACTTTAATGATAATTCAACACCGGTGGCGCAGGGTGACCGTATGGAAAAAATTACAGTTCTACTCCCCGAAAGCACCGTCGACATGTTGCGCCTTTTGGCTGATGAAACGGATCAGAAAATTGATGAAGTCATCCACGAAATGGCTCTAGAACGCTACATGTCTCACGCATTGAGCGGGGCGGCCCTTGGCGGTTACAGCGCTGGGCCCATGCCTTCCACGACACGCCCGCAATAAACGGTCTGTTGGCGCGTCTGGACGTCATTCGGCGACACTTGCGTTTGTGAGGTAACGATTGGACTACGCTGTGAAAGCCGCGATCAAGTGATCCCAAACTGCCGCGACCTTGGGGCTGTGACGCACAGCTTTTGGGGCAGCGATCCACAAAGGCAGTGGTTGTAGCGACAAATTGGGCAACACCTGTTCAAGCGTGCTGTCGCGCCGTGCAACTTGCGCTTGCCCAAATCCGATGCCACATCCTGCGCGTACCAGCTCCCAATAGGTCGATTGGCTGTCACACCGTGTTGCAAAATTTTCTGGTGCGACGTCCCAACCAAAGTCTCGCATCGTTCGAATGATCAAATCATTTCGATCATATCCAACAAGATCGTGCTGCAATAGGTCATTGGGATGTTGCGGTCGCCCAAAGTGGTCGAGATACGATTTAGTCGCAAAAGCGCCTAACTCAATTTCCGACAGATGGCGCGCAACGATATCAAGTTGATCGGGGCGATACATGCGCAGCGCAATATCTGCATCGCGATACAGCAGGTTTTCAGTCGCGTCCGAGGGCACGAGTTCGATCTGAATGTTTGGTTCCAGACGGCGCAAATCGGCGAGGATGCTGGGCAGAACGTAGTGCGCAACATAGACAGACGCGGCCAGCCGAACCGTTCCAGATTTATTGGCCTCAGCGCCCGTTGCTGCCATGGACAGCTTGCCTGCGGCTTCCATCATTTGTTGCGCGAAAGGCAATAAACGCGCGCCGTCGTCTGTCAGTTCCATCCCTTTAGGTCGTCGCGCAAAAAGCGTGACGCCGAGGTTGTCTTGAAGCATCTGTATCTGCCTTCCAACGGTGGGTTGGCTGGTTTGCAAGCTGCGCGCTGCAGACGACAAAGATCCGCCCTCCGCCACGGCGACAAAGGCGCGAATGAAGGTCCAGTCTAGCGAATTTAGGCGTTTATCCATTCAATTATGAATACCCAATATAAGAATTGATGCAATTTAATTTCACATCAGAATATCACATGTTCACTCCAGACAGCAAATGGAGAGACACATGACACAGACAGTTCTTATTCTTGGGGCGAGCGGCAAAATCGGCCAACACGCAAGTCACGCATTTTCACAGGCGGGCTGGAAGGTGCGCCTTTACGATCGCAAACAAGGCAACATGACCGCACAAGCGCAGGGCGCGGATGTTATTGTCAACGGATTGAACCCGCCCAATTATCACAATTGGGCAAAGATCATTCCTGAAATCACTGCACAGGTGATTCAGGCAGCAAAAGTGAACAATGCCACGGTCATCTTTCCCGCGAATGTTTACAATTTTGGTGAGCAGTCCGGCGTTTGGGACGAAAACACCCCGCACCAGCCAAGCACGCGCAAAGGCAAGATCCGCGAGGATGCGGAACGCGCTTACAAAGCCTCGGGCGTGCAAACGATTCTATTGCGCGCGGGTGATTTCATTGATCCGAGCGAAGGCGCAGAGGATGTGTTGCGGCTGGTTGTGTTGCGGGCGATTAAGAAGGGCAAGCTGACCCTGCCGGGTGCTGCGCATGTATCGCACGCCTATTGTTACCTTCCCGATTGGGCGCGCGCAGCAGTTCAGCTGGCCGATAAACGTGCTGAATTGTCCCGCTTTGAAGACATCCCTCTTGGCGGTTACGACTTTACCTTGGCGGAATTGAAATCGGAGTTGGAAGAGGCAACAGGTGCCACGCTGAAAACCACAAAGTTTCCATGGTGGGTGTTCAAGCGCTTGAGCCCGTTTTGGGAGCTTGCGCGGGAATTGTCGGAAATGCGGTATCTTTGGGACGTGTCACATGGGCTTGGCACCGAGAAGTTTGACCAAATCTTGCCAGATTTTCAGCGCACAGATCTGAGCGCAGTGATGCGTGCCTCATTGCCGCGCGAGGTCTACCCAAACAAGGCCGTGGCGGAACAACGCGCCCTCATCGCCCATCACGGATGACCAAGCGACCCCTGTATCGATCACTTTGAGATCGGCCGAGGGCAACACATAGTCCACGCGTAAGTTGCCGGGTGTCGGATCATCCCAATCCGCAGTGTCCAGCGCCGCATCGCCAACGTGTTCTGGGTTGGCGATGCTTTGCGCTTGTGTGGAACGGGGTTTGGCGTCTTGCAGCCTTGGGTCTGCCAAGAGGTTTTGCATCTCGGCGCTGTGCCCGTCACCATCGCTTGGGTCCAAATTGGCGTCACCGATAATGATAAATGGGGGCTTGGGCGCGGTGGCGTCGAGCCGCCCATCCAAATAGTGTCGCCAAAGGGCGATCTCATCCGCATTGCGCCATCCGTTGCGGTCTTCAGGGCCATCAAATGCAGGCGTTGTTGCGTAGAAAGCCAATAGATTTACAGGTGTGTCGCCCCACAAAATTGGCACGTCCCAATGACTGTTGGACGACAGACGCAGGACATCGAGATCGGCGTCATCGTAAAAGTCCTTTGGCAAACGGGCGTCGGGCAAATCACGCCAAAGCAGGGTTGAGAAATCACGGATGTTGCCTGCATCAATGGGCAGGCGTGACAGCAAGGCCAAGCCGCCTTGTCCGTGAAAGTCGCCAAAGGACTGTGCATCTTGCGGGGCACCCAAACGGCCGTTTTTGTCCAAATCTCTACCGGTGGGCGCACCAGCGTTGCCAAGCTGGGTGAGCACATGTGGGTACGCGGTGCCAGCTTGAGCCAAAGCATCAACAAAAGCACCGATGGTGTGACCCTCAAAATCAGTATCAATGCCAGTCAACAGCAGGACGTCAGGGTGCAGGTTTTGGATATGGGCGATCGCGGCAGCAACCTGCGCATCGGTGCCAGACAGAATGTTGTGTAGCAAAACACCAGGGCCCTTGCGCGACATTTCCACATTCCATGTCGCCACCCGCACGACATCTTGGGCATGTGCCCAAAGGGGCGCGACGCATTGCAGCACGCCGAATATCAGCGTCACACATATTGTTCGGCACGTGCGGTCAATCATGGATCACGCCTGTACTTTTCCACGCGGTATAAATGGGCGTGACACCGAAGTTAGCTGCACATTTTGTCATGTTTCGTCCTAATGTATGCCTCACCGTATCCCTCTCGAAAACCTTTGTCGCCCACAATTGATGTCGATGTCAGAAGGACCTAAGATGCGTTTAAAACCACAACGCGATATTGATTTAGCTCATGGTGCCGGCGTTCCAAAGATGGTGAGTGATCTTAACGATCGCAGCACTCACAGGACATGCCATGCACCAAGCGCTTTCAATTGATCAAGCCGTCGAGATGATCCCCAACGGGGCGTCTATTATGCTGTCGGGTTTTATGGGAAGCGGCACGCCGGACGCGATCGTCCGCGCATTGGCGGCGTCTGGGAAGGGCGGTTTTACGCTTTTGTCCAATGACGCGGCGCGGCCCAATTCGGGCCCTGGTCCGCTGTTCAAAGCGAGATGCGTTAGCAAGTTGATTTGTAGCCACATGGGGCTGAATCCTGATGTGCAGGCGCAATATGCTGCGGGCACGTTGGAGGTCGAATTGGTGCCGCAGGGTACATTTGTGGAACGGATTCGTGCGGCGGGCGTGGGGCTTGGGGGTATTTTGACCCCGACAGGTGTGGGCACTCTCGTGGAACATGGCAAGAAAGTCATCGAGGTTGAGGGGCGAAAATACTTGCTTGAGACACCGCTGCACGCCGATTTTGCGTTGATCGCTGCGCGCACCTGCGATTACGCCGGAAACCTGAGTTACATGCTGACCGCGACGAACTTTAACCCAATTATGGCGATGGCTGGCGACGTGGTGATTTGCGAACCCGAAGAAATTGTACCCGTGGGGATTATTCCGCCGGACGCCGTCAATACGCCCGGTGTGTTGGTCGATCACGTCATCAAGAAGTCGGTTTGAGGAGCAGCGCAATGGACCCGAAAGAACTTATCGCGCGCCGCGTCGCCGCAGAAATCAAACCTAAAACCTTGGTGAACCTTGGCATCGGCATTCCCACGTTGGTCTCTGATCATCTGCGTGAGGATCTTGGAGTTTTCTTTCAGGCTGAAAACGGCGTTGTCGGCATGGGGCATCGCCCGCCTGAGGGCATGACCGACCGACATCTCACCGACGCTGGCGGTGCATTTGTGTCTGCCGTTCCGGGGGCTGCGACCTGCGATAGTGCTATATCTTTTGGACTTATTCGCGGTGGGCATTTGGATGTGACAGTCCTTGGCGCATTGCAAGTTGATGAAGCGGGACAGTTGGCCAATTGGACCATTCCGGGTCAGTTCACACCCGGCATGGGCGGCGCGATGGATTTGGTCACGGGGGCGAAGAAGGTCATCATCGCCATGCGGCACACCGCCAAGGGCGCGCCCAAAATTGTGCCGGTTTGCACGTTGCCACTGACATCTCAGCGGCGCGTGGATTTGATCGTGACGGAGATGGCAGTGATCAAGCCCTGCGATGATGGGCTGCATCTGTTGGAGCGGGCGCCAAATGTGTCGGTGGACAGTATTTTGGCAGCAACTGAGGCCAAGTTAATCTATTCTGGCGATGTGCCTGAAATGGATTTGAGCGGTAGTATTTAGGGCGGAAACGAAAAACGGCGACCCGATGGGCCGCCGCATTTCAAAATTAGTGCGTTGGGTTTAGACCCAAGGGCGCTCTTGCTGCATCGACGCTTCGAATGTGTCGATAGAAGCTTTTTTCGCCATGGTCAGACCGATGTCATCGAGACCTTCAAGCAAGCAATGCTTTTTGTGCGCATCAACGTCAAACGCGAACTCTTGGCCATCGGAAGTTGTGACGACTTGCGCCTCAAGATCGATGGTCATGCGTGCGTTTGACCCTTTTTCAGCGTCTGCCATCAAGACGTCCATGACCTCTTGCGGCATTAGGATCGGCAAGATGCCGTTCTTAAAGCTGTTGTTGTAAAAGATGTCCGCGAAGGATGTAGAGATAATGCATTTGATGCCAAAATCCGCAATCGCCCAAGGCGCGTGTTCGCGAGAAGAGCCACAGCCGAAGTTATCGCCAGCGATCAAGATCTCAGCGTTGCGGTACTGAGGCTTGTTGAGAACGAAATCTTCGATCTCTGTGCCGTCACGGTTGAACCGCATCTCATCAAACAGGTTCTTGCCAAAGCCTGTACGGGCGATGGATTTCAAGAACACCTTTGGGATGATCATGTCAGTGTCGATGTTAACGAGTGGCATCGGCGCCGCAACGCCAGTGATTTTTTGAAACTTTTCCATTGTGCCTCTCCTTACATCAATTCACGCACATCGGTCAGGCGACCGGTGAGTGCTGCTGCGGCAGCCATGCCTGGGCTGACCAAGTGGGTGCGACCTTTGTAGCCTTGGCGGCCTTCAAAGTTGCGGTTGGATGTGGATGCACAACGCTCGCCCTCGGCCAATTGGTCAGGGTTCATCGCGAGACACATAGAACAGCCTGCCATACGCCATTCAAAACCAGCGTCTTTGAAAATCTGCGCCAAGCCTTCTTCTTCGGCTTGCGCACGGACCAGACCAGAACCGGGTACGATCATCGCACGCATGCCGTCTTTGATCTTTTTGCCTTTGAGGATCTCAGCAGCAGCGCGCAAATCTTCGATACGACCGTTGGTGCAAGAGCCGATAAAGACGGTGTCGATTTCGATGTCTGTCAATTTCTGACCAGGCTTCAAGCCCATGTATTCCATTGAACGACGCGCCGCGTCGACTTTACCACCTTCAAAGCTTTCAGGTGCTGGAACAACGCCAGTGATCGGCAGAACGTCTTCTGGGGATGTGCCCCAAGTCACAACAGGCTGAATGTCTTCGCCTTTGAGTGTCACAACTTTGTCGAAGTGTGCGCCATCGTCAGAGTAGAGCGTTTTCCACCAAGCCAAAGCTGCGTCCCACTGTTCGCCAGTTGGCGCATGTGGGCGACCTTTGACGTATGCGTATGTGGTCTCGTCAGGTGCGATCAAGCCAGCGCGTGCGCCGCCTTCAATTGCCATATTACAAACCGTCATGCGGCCTTCCATGGACAAATCGCGGATCGCTTCACCACAGTATTCGATCACGTAACCTGTACCACCACCGGTGCCAGTTTCGCCGATCACAGCCAATGTGATGTCTTTCGCAGTCACACCGGGCTTCAACTTGCCAGTGATTTCCACTTTCATGTTCTTGCCCTTACGCTGGATCAGCGTTTGCGTGGCCAGAACGTGCTCAACTTCGGATGTGCCGATGCCGTGCGCAAGCGCGCCGAAAGCGCCGTGTGTCGCAGTGTGGCTGTCGCCACAAACAACAGTCATGCCTGGCAAAGTCCAACCTTGCTCAGGGCCAACGATGTGCACGATACCTTGGCGCACGTCAGACACTGGGTAGTAGTGAATGCCGAATTCTTTCGCATTGGTGTCGAGCGCATTCACTTGGATGCGGCTTTCTTCGGTCATTGTGGCGGGATCAGCGCGGTCCAAAGTTGTTGGAACGTTGTGATCTGGCACAGCAATGGTTTTTTCCGGCGCGCGGACGCCACGACCTGCAAGGCGCAGGCCTTCGAAAGCTTGCGCAGATGTCACTTCGTGAACGAGGTGGCGGTCGATGTACAACAAAGTTGTGCCGTCTTCGGCTTCGTGGGCTACGTGCGCATCCCAGATTTTATCGTAGAGGGTCTTCGGGGCGGTCATGTCGCTCTCCGTGTATTGTAAAAAGAAATTATGGACGTGTTTGTGGCATGCCGATCGGGCACGCGAAAATAGGCCTAGCTCGGTAGTCGAGCAAGCACCGAGAGCGTTGCTCCAAAGAACCGCCAAGGCAGTCGGGCACGATCATCCATATCAAAAACACGTTGCATGGCATGTGACATAGAGGGTTGCATCGAGTCTCGCAAGGGTTTGCGCATGCAATCGACTTGATGCCTGCGCACTGTGTCTTGCTCGCGCGGCAACTGCTGTGCCATGCTGGTGAAAAAGGATCACGTTTTTGGAACCGCTTCAGTTCTCCGACATCCTTGCGACAACAGGCTCGGACGCGCTTGATTTTGTCAAAGGCCTCAGCCGTAAGGGGCAGTTGTATCAAGTATTGATCTTGATCGTCTCTTTGGGGGCCACCTTGCTGGTGTCGCGTGGGGTGCGATCAAAAATGCGGGATTGGATGCGCACGCTGACAGGGCGCCCCAAATGGCAATTGCGCTGGCTTTTGCAAATCGAAAAACGTTTGTGGCTTTTGATTTGGGTGATCGTCCTGTGGGTCGTCTTCAATGTGATGCAAGAGATCACGTGGCCCTCACGGTCCTATTTGATCGGAATTGTCGCGCGACTGGCCACGGCTTGGCTGCTTGTCGGTTTTGCGACGCGCCTCGTTAAAAACCGGTTCTTGCGCCGTATGGTCAGCTGGTTTTTGTGGATCTATTTCACGCTGTATTTCCTTGGCCTTCACACCCGCGCAGCGAATTTTTTAGATTCTATGGCCATCAGTTTCGGTGATTTCAGCCTGTCAGTGCTGGATATTACCAAGGCGTTGATCGTCACGAGCATTCTGTTCGCCTTGGCGCGAACGACCTCAGTGCATGCCACCAAAACCATTCGCGACAACGAAGACATTTCGCCGTCGATGCGGGTTTTGATGGTCAAGGTTTTGCAGGCGGCATTGTACACCGCCGCGATATTTATCGGTTTGAAAGCGGTCGGGTTTGACCTCACGGGGCTCGCGGTGTTGTCAGGCGCCATCGGTGTTGGTTTGGGCTTTGGTCTGCAAAAGGTCGTGTCCAACCTTGTGTCTGGCGTGATCATTTTGTTGGACAAGTCCATCAAACCGGGTGACGTGATTTCACTGGGGGACACCTTTGGCTGGATCAACACTTTGGGCGCGCGCTACGCTTCTGTCGTGACCCGCGATGGCAAAGAATACCTCATTCCGAACGAAGATTTGATCACCAACCAAGTGGTGAATTGGTCGCACACCAATTCGTTTGTACGCCTCGATATCCATTTTGGCACGGCATACGACGATGATCCGCATTTGGTGCGCAAGGTGGCCATTGATGCTGCCAATTCCATTGATCGCATCCACAAAGGCAAACCCACGGTCTGTCATATCGTCGGCTTTGGCGACAGTTCGGTCGATTACGTGCTGCGGTTTTGGATCACAGACCCAACCGGTGGCCTGACAAACGTGCGCGGCGCGGTGTATTTGGCACTTTGGGATGCGTTTAAAGAGAACGATATTTCGATCCCATTCCCGCAGCGTGAGGTCCGTATGCTTGATGAGGGCGTGGAAAAAGGCGATTCTTAGGGCTGTTAGGCCAAAACCCTTTGCTGCGCCCCCTTTCCAAACCCGCCCAGACTATATAGATACGCGCGCTGTACCCCTGAAAACGGGCGAGAATCGAGAGCGTTGAGATCGACCTCTTTGAATGCTAAACTCATCACATGCCAACGTCGGGCTTATGCGGCGCATTATTAAAGGGTCAATCATGACTGACGCGACGACGAATTCATCCGATTCCACATTCGGTGGCAAACAGATGCTCGACTTTATCACTGACCATCTTGAGGCTGAAAAAGCTGAAGACATCGTGACCATCGATCTGAATGGCAAATCTTCCATTGCTGACTACATGGTTGTCTGCTCTGGGCGCTCTGCGCGTCAGGTTGGGTCTTTGGCCGAAAAACTGTCCGCGAGCCTCAAAATCGACCACTCTGTGTTCTCACGGATCGAAGGCAAATCTGCTGGCGATTGGGTGCTTTTGGACGCAGGCGATGTGATTGTTCACATCTTCCGCCCAGAAGTACGCGAGTTCTATCAGCTCGAAAAAATGTGGCTCACATCTGATGAAGCGACTGCTTTGATGTCCGCACGCCCAACGTCCTAAGGGGGCTGCAGCGTGAAGGTTCATATTTGTGCCATGGGGCGGCTGCGAGGTGGCCCCGAGGCAACTTTGATCGACGACTACACCACACGTTTTGATCGCACAGGGCGCGCCCATGGACTTGGGCCCCTCACCATTCACCAGCTTGAAGACAAAAAAGGCGGCGGGATGAAAGTCGAGGCTGAGATCCTCAGCCGTGCCATTCCGAACGGCGCTTTGATTTGCACGATGGATGAGCGCGGCAAGGTGTTGTCCTCTCCTGAGTTTGCTAAAAAGTTGGGTGATTGGCGCGACAACGGGCGTCAAGATGTGGCCTTTGTGATCGGCGGGGCTGACGGCATTGATCCGTCTTTGCGCGCGCGTGCTGACTTTTCAATTTCATTCGGCAAGATGGTCTGGCCCCACATGTTGGCCCGCGCCATGTTGACCGAACAGCTGTACCGCGCGGCCTCGATCTTGGGCGGATCACCGTATCATCGCGTCTGATCGGCGATTTTTCGTCGGTATTTGTCGGTAAAGGTTCACCAAAGCCTTGGCGCACGTTAGAAGGGGCCAAGTGAAATTCTAGGAGCCCCTCATGTCCGCACCCAAACCTGTCGTTCTTTGTATTCTTGATGGCTGGGGACAGCGTGACGAGATTGAAGGCAACGCCCCTGCGCAAGCCAACACACCTGCTTATGATCGTCTCATGTCCACGTGCCCCACGGGCGCTTTGATCACCTTTGGCCCTGATGTGGGATTGCCGTCTGGTCAGATGGGCAACTCAGAAGTCGGCCACACAAATATCGGCGCGGGCCGTGTAGTGGCGATGGACCTTGGGCAAATCGATTTGGCCATTGAAGATGGGTCATTTTTTGACAATGCAGAGATCGTTGCCTTTGCACAGACGCTAAAGAAAACAGGCGGCACTGCACATCTGATGGGTGTGATTTCTGACGGCGGCGTTCATGGCCATATCGTCCACACGCTTGCCGCCGCCAAAGCCATCGCCAGCCACGGCGTGCCGGTTGTGTTGCACGCCATCACAGACGGTCGCGATGTTGCGCCGAAATCTGCTGACAGTTTTATGCCGCAGCTGGTGGACGGCCTGCCCAAGGGCGTGCGTATCGGCACTGTGATTGGACGCTATTTTGCGCTTGATCGCGACAACCGTTGGGAACGCGTGTCCCAAGCCTATGAAGCCATCGTCAATGCAACAGGCATCGAGGCGGCAGACACTGCCGTTGATGCCGTCACCAACGCCTACGCCCGCGATGAAAACGACGAATTCATCAAGGCGACCGTGATTGGCGATTACGCCGGTATCGAAGATGGCGATGGGTTCTTTTGTCTGAATTTCCGCGCGGATCGCGCCCGCGAAATCTTGGCCGCTTTGGGTCAGCCCGATTTCGACGGGTTTGAGACGGATGATCGTCCAGAGTTTGCTGCGATGCTGGGCATGGTCGAGTATTCGACTGATCACAATACATACATGACCACCGCCTACCCGAAAAAGGCGATCGTCAACACGCTCGGCGAATGGGTGGCAAGGCAAGGCAAGCGTCAGTTCCGCTTGGCTGAGACCGAAAAATACCCGCATGTGACGTTCTTTTTGAACGGCGGCAAAGAAGTGCCCGAGGTTGGCGAAGATCGTTTCATGCCGCAATCGCCCAAAGTGGCGACCTATGATTTGCAGCCTGAAATGAGCGCCCCTGAGGTGACAGAGAAGTTCTTGGAAGTCATAGATGCGGGCTATGATTTGATCGTCACCAATTACGCCAACCCCGACATGGTGGGGCACACTGGCGATTTGGGTGCTGCCATGAAGGCGTGCGAAGCGGTTGATGCAGGGCTGGCTCAGGTGATGGATGCATTGGAACGCGTGGGCGGCACGATGATTGTCACGGCCGATCACGGCAATTGCGAGACGATGATTGATCCTGAAACGGGTGGGGCGCACACCGCGCACACCACCAACCTTGTGCCTGTTGCATTGTTCAACGGACCTGAGGGCGCAACCCTGCGCCAAGGGGGGCGGTTGGCTGATTTGGCGCCATCGCTTTTGGATCTAATGGGGCTTGAACAACCTGCAGAGATGACCGGCGAAAGCTTGATCCAGCGATGACGTTTTGGCGGGTCGCAGCACTGGCTTTTGGCATGTGTTCGGCCGTCGCAGCACAGGCCCAAGATCAAAGGCCCGCAGCACTGGCAGAGGCCGCATTGGCGCAATTCGAAGCGGCCCACGTTCAGTTGAATGCGGCCGAAGCGGCCAAGGATCGCGTCGCGGCGCTGACTGGCGTTATTCAAGCCTATGAAAGTGGTTTGGAGGCGATGCGGGCGGGATTGCGCCAAGCCGCGCTGCGCGAAGCGGAAATTGATCAAAAGTTTCAAGCGGAAAGCGCTCAGGTCGCCAATATCCTTGCCACGATGATTGCGCTGCAGCCTGACGCCACGCCTGAGGCTTTGATCCACCCGACAGGTCCGCTTGGGCATGCGCGTGCAGGAATGCTCGCGTCCAGCATCGCGCCCAGTATGCAAGCCCAAGCCGAAGAATTGCGCAGTCAATTGCAAGAAATTACTATTTTGCGCCAACTGCAAGGCGAGGCGTTGAAGGTGCTTGAGACAGGCTTGAAGGACGTTCAAACGGCCCGCACTGAATTGAGTCAAGCAATATCTGAGCGAAACGATTTGCCTCGGCGTTTCGCGGCTGACCCCGAACATGTGCAAGACCTGATCGACAGCTCTGAGACACTTGAATCCTTTGCCTCAAACCTTGCGGTGATGGATGTCGTGAACGGGTTGTCAGATTTGCCAGACTTGGCCTCTGCCAAAGGCACGTGGCCTATGCCTGTCCAAGGGCGCCTCTTGCGCAAGTTTGAAGAAACGGATGCCGCTGGCGTCAGACGCCCAGGTTGGACGGTGGCCGCGCGTCCTTTGTCGCTGGTGACCACGCCGTGGCCCGCCACAATTCGATATCAGGGTGCGTTTCTTAACTACGGAAACGTGATCATTCTTGAACCCGGAAATGACGTATTGTTGGTGATTGCTGGGCTACAAGAGGTGTATGGTGACATCGGATCAGTCATCCCAGCGGGTACGGCTGTTGGATTGATGGCTGGTGCATCGACAGAACTTGATGCTTTTGTCACGAATGCGAAACAAGGGACTGGCGCAGGTCTTACAGAGACGCTTTATATAGAAGTGAGAGAAGGTGGGAAACCTGTGGACCCTGCAATTTGGTTCACACAGTGAGCAACAGATCCATGCACTTGGGTCCCCACGCTGAACACAGACTCCTCAGACGGGTCGAACAGAGGAAAGACGCATGAAGAAATATTTGATGGCAGGCGCAGTTGGCGTTTTGGCGGGCACACTTGTGGCCACACAATTCGCAGGCCCCCTCATCGCGCAAGAAGCTGAGAAAGCACCAAATGTTTACGAGCAGCTTGATCTCTTCGGCGACGTTTTCGAACGCATTCGCGCGCAATATGTGGAAGAAGTGGATGCTGAAAAGCTGATCGAGTCTGCGATCGATGGCATGTTGTCGTCGCTTGATCCACATTCGTCTTACCTGTCGCCAGATGATGCCGCCGCAATGCGGGTTCAGACTTCGGGCTCTTTTGGTGGGCTTGGTATTGAAGTGACCCAAGAAGACGGCTTTGTGAAAGTCGTCGCTCCTATGGATGGTACTCCTGCGGACATCGCCGGCGTGCAAGCGGGCGATTTTATCACGCAAGTGGATGGCGAAAGTGTGATGGGCATGACCCTCAATGACACTGTCGCTTTGATGCGTGGGCCCGTTGGCGAAGAGATTATCATCACCGTCGTGCGTGAAGGCGTTGATGAGCCGTTCGATATTTCGATCATTCGCGATGAAATCAAACTGACTGCTGTGCGCGCGCGCGTCGAAGGCAACTCTGTTGTGCTGCGGGTGACGACCTTTAACGACCAGACATACCCGAACCTCAAAGACGGACTTGAAAAAAGCGTCGAAGAATTGGGCGGGTTTGACAATGTAAACGGCATCGTGATTGACCTGCGCAACAATCCGGGCGGCCTTTTGAACCAAGCGATTATGGTGTCTGACGCCTTCTTGGAAACAGGTGAAATTGTATCGACCCGTGGTCGCGATCTCGATCAAAGCGAACGCATCAACGCGCGCGCCGGCGACTTGGCGAACGGAAAACCAATTGTTGTTTTGATCAACGGTGGCTCTGCGTCTGCGTCTGAAATCGTGGCCGGTGCTTTGCAAGATCACCAGCGCGGCATCGTCGTGGGCACCAAATCTTTCGGCAAAGGCTCCGTGCAAACGGTGATGCCGCTCAGTTCAGATGGCGCGATGCGTTTGACGACTGCGCGCTACTACACGCCGTCTGGCCGTTCAATCCAAGCGCTTGGTGTGTCGCCTGACATCGTTGTTGAGCAACCGCCGCGCAAGCCTGAAACCGATGAGGTGGAAGAGCAGCGCCAGCAGCGCACTGAGGCCGACTTGCGTGGGTCTTTGAACAACGACAGCTTGACCGAAGATGAAATTCTGCAAATCGAAGCTGACCGTGAGAAGGCTGAACTCGCGGCGAAACTGCGCGATGAGGACTTTCAGCTGTCCTATGCCATCGATCTTTTGCACGGCCTTTCTGCCATCAACGGTAAGTAACAAATGCGCAGGGGCGTCATGCCCCTGCCGCCCACGGCGGACCTAAATCTATGACCATTGACCCCAATACTCTTCCGTATCGCGCCTGCGTTGGCGTGATGCTTATCAATCAAAGTGGCGACATTTTTGTGGGCGAGCGCATCGACACGCCTGGTGCTTGGCAAATGCCACAAGGCGGTATCGATAAAGGAGAAGAGCCTGACGTCGCCGCTTTGCGTGAGTTGTGGGAAGAGACGGGCGTTGACCCTGAGCATGTGACATTGCTGGCGCAAACGAGCGATTGGCTGACCTATGATTTGCCAGATCACTTGTTGGGCAAAGTGTGGAAGGGCAAATATCGCGGGCAAAAACAACTGTGGTTCTTGCTGCGCTTTAACAGCACGGATGACAAGATCTCGATTGCTTCAGAGCATCCTGAGTTTTCTCAGTGGAAATGGTCGCCTGCTACGGATTTGGTTGACGAAATCGTGCCGTTCAAAAAGCATATTTACGAGGCCGTGGTGGCAGAGTTTGCACCACATCTGTCGCGCAAACCTTAGTTTTGAGACCACTCCAAACCGTATCTGGTAGCCTTAGCTAACGTTGCAAATGACTCAAGAGTGTTTGCGACGGATACCCATCTGGCGTGACACCGATTGATCGTTGAAAGTCGCGAATGGCGTTGATGGTGTTGGGCCCGATAAGCCCATCTACTTTATCGTCAAGAAAGCCTTTTGCGCGCAATTCGCGCTGCATCTTTTTCTTTTCGTCGAACGATAATGGCTTGTAACCACGTGGCCAGATGCCTTGCAAAGGGGGCTGTCCTGCTAAGCGATCTGACAAATGTCCAACGCCAATGACATAGGCATCCGCTTTGTTGTAACGCTCGATGACGCCGAAATTATCAAAGATCATAAAGGCCACACCCGCAGCGCCTGCGGGCAGCAAAATGGACGCTCTGCCATAGTTTGGGACGGCTTTTCCATCTGTTCCGCGAACACCAATTGCGGCCCAATCTGCTGGCGACCGTTTGGTGTCGCGGCGCGCTTGCGTGTAATCAAACCCAGACGGCAGCTGAACTTCGACCCCCCAAGGTTGGCCTTTGGTCCAGCCGTGCCGCGCCAAATATGCAGCTGTCGAGGCCAATGCATCCGTCGGGTCATTGGCCCAAATATTGCGTTTGCCGTCGCCTGTTCCATCGACTGCAAAGGCCAAAAATGATGTGGGAATAAATTGAGTGTGCCCCATGGCCCCAGCCCAACTGCCCTTCAAATTGCGCGGACTTGTGTCACCTGCTTGAAGGATTTTAAGGGCTGCAATCAATTGCACCTCAAAAAAGCGACCACGGCGCCCATCATAGGCCAAGGTTGCCAAAGCTTGGATCACAGGAATGTCGCCGCGCGTCGCGCCATAAGCGCTTTCAACGCCCCAAATAGCTGCAACCACCTGTTTGTCGACGCCGTAGGTGGATTCGATTTTGTCCAAGACACGCGTGTATTTGCGCATCGCGGACATGCCGTTTTTCACCCGAATAGGTGAGGCGGCACTGTCGAGGTAGTCCCAGATTTGTTTGGTGAATTCAGCTTGATGACGGTCTTTCGCAATCACATCTGCATCGTATGTCACACCACGAAACGCGCGATCCAACGTGGTTTGCGAAATACCTTCGCGTCGGGCGCGTGTTTTGAAGTCAGCGATCCAGCGATCCAGCGCTGCGTCTTGTGAAGATGAAACTTGGTTCATAGTGTGACGCTCCATTTCCACACCTCGATGGGTATAATTTGAGGTCGGGATAGACTGTGACAGCACAGTGTCGGCCCCGAAAATAAGGCCGCAAGCCGCAGAGATGATAAAAGGAAGCCGCATACAAATAACCTCACAACCGCTCCAAGCCTAACGTGTTTCAATCGACTGGGAAAAGCCATTTCGGCATGTATGGCGGTTTGTTGCTAACGCCTTTTGCGTGACACTTTCTTTTTGATTTTATCTTGTTTGGATTTCGCCCGCGCGTGTTTGCGCGCGTTTGGTTTGCCACGTGCGCGGCGGTTGCTGCGTGGCATTTTCATTCCATCAATCGCCAAGATTTCAAGCTCAAGACCGCCGGTCACGGGTGTGGCCTCGGCGATCCGCACGAGGACCTTTTGACCGATCGACAAGGTCAGCCCTGTGTCAGCCCCCATCAAGGTTTGTGTCTCAGAATCGAAATGGAAGAACTCTGCCCCCATTCCGCGTACAGGCGCCAAACCGTCCGCGCCGGTTTCATCCAGCTTGATAAAGGCACCAAAGCTTTGAATGCCAGAGATATGACCCGTCATTTCGTTGCCGATGCGTTCGCTAAGATAGGCCGCCAAGTAGCGATCATTGGTGTCGCGCTCTGCAATCATTGAACGCCGTTCCGTGTCTGAAATTTGCTTCGCGGTCTCCTCAAGCATTTCAATGTCTTGCGGTGTCAATCCATCGTCACCCCAGCCGTGGGCCGAAATCAATGCGCGGTGCACGATCAAATCCGCGTAGCGCCTAATGGGGGACGTGAAGTGCGCATAGGACCGCAGCGCCAGACCAAAGTGCCCATAGTTTTGCGGGTGGTAATAGGCCTGCGTCATGGAGCGCAACGTCGAAATATTAATGAGTTCGCTATGTTCCGTGCCTGCGGCTTGCGACAAAAGGCGGTTAAGGTGTGACGTGTGCAACACCTGACCCTTGGCCAAATTCAGACCCGATCCCAACGCCACTTCGCGCAGCGCATCGAGTTTTTCATCTGATGGCTCTTCATGCACGCGGTACAAAAGCGGGCGGTTTTTGGCGAACAGCTCTTCTGCGGCAGCCACGTTGGCCAGCACCATAAACTCTTCGATCAGCTTGTGCGCATCAAGCCTTTCAGCGATGGCAACAGACGACACTTTCCCATCGTCGCCCAACACGATTTTGCGTTCGGGCAAATCAAGCTCAAGCGGTTGGCGGTCTGCTCGCGCCAATTTCAACGCCTCATAGGCTTCGTAAATCGGGTTTATCACCGTATCCATCAACGGCGCGCAGGCTTCGTTTGGCGCGCCATCGCGCGCGCGCTGAACTTCTTGGTAGTTCAAAGACGCTTTGGAGCGCATTAAGCCTCGTGCAAACTCATGCGACAACTTCGTGCCTTTGCTGTCGATTTTCATGCGCACAGCAAGACAAGGGCGAGGCACACCTTCGTGCAGGGAACACAAATCCCCAGACAAGCGATCCGGCAACATCGGAACGACGCGGTCGGGAAAATAGGTCGAGTTGCCGCGAATGCGCGCTTCTTTGTCCAGCGCAGAACCAGGCGTCACATAGTGCGCAACATCGGCAATCGCCACCCACAGGATGAACCCACCATCATTGGCAGGATCACTGTCGGCCTCGGCCCAAATCGCGTCATCGTGATCTCGGGCATCATGCGGATCAATAGTGACAAGCGGGACATCACGCATATCCTCGCGGCCTTTTCCGGTCGCGGGTT